>NZ_CACWEU010000024.1:0-21881 GCF_902760015.1 Candidatus Ruminimicrobium bovinum | reverse complement strand
TTTAACAGTTGGAAGAGCGATTAATGTTTCTTCTTATACTCCGGGCGCCAATTATTTTTGGACAGGTGATCAATCATGGACAAATGTGGATACTATAAAAGTAAAAGAGGCTGAATATGCAACAAAAGTGAGTACAAGTGGAAATGTATTGAGTGATATAGCTTATAAGGTTTGGGTATCGACAACCAATAGTGATAATACTGGTCAAGGATGGGTAAAGATAGAAGATTTGTTAGTTGGTACTGCAAATAAATTAAATATTAATAGTGAAAGTGAATTTAGCAGTGAAACAATAAAAAAAGTATGGGCAATAGATGAAAAAAACAAACAAGGTTGGGTTGATTTAAGTGCGACAGGTGTTTATAAGGTAGGAGCAGACCTTGCGGAAATGTATGCTTCAAGTGAAAATTTACAGCCGGGAGATGTTGTTTCGATAGATACAACAAGAAATGATGCCGTTGTAAAAACAAAAGTAGCTGAAGATACGAAAGTTGCCGGTGTTGTTTCAACAGAACCGGGACTTTTATTAAATAAAAATCAAAAAGGTTATAAATTGGCACTTGTAGGTAAAGTGCCGACAAAAGTTTGTAATGAAGGAGGAGCTATTAAAAGAGGAGATTTATTAGTTTCGGCTTCAATTGCAGGGTATGCCAAAAAAGCAGGGGCAAACCCTAAACCGGGAACAATTATAGGAAAGGCACTTGAAAATTTCAGTTCCAACAAAAAAGGAACAATTTTAGTATTGGTGAATTTACAATGATAAAATTAAAAAACATTTTATTTATTTTAACGGTTTTATTTATCGCTTCTTTATGTTATGCGGATAACAATGATATAAAGAATTTTATATCCGTTAATTCCGCAGGCGGTAAAGCAAGCGGTAACGGTTCGTTAAATACAATTTCAGTAGGTCAAACGATTGTAGCATCAGAAGAAACAAAAGATACAATTTTTAGAGCAGGTTTCCTTTCCGCCGTAAGAGCGCCGCAAGCTGAAGAAATTGCTTTCAGTTCATTCAGTTATACAAAAACAGAAAATAATATCAGCACCGTAACAATACAGGTTAACACTACAACCGGAACAATCAGTAAATTGCTTTACAAAATAAACGGAAGAGAGGATGATCCCGATAAATTTTATGAATACAAAGAATTAATTAGTTCTTCCGGAGTAAACAATTGTATAATAAACAGTTCAAAAACAATCGGAAACGGACAAGAAATAAATATTTCAACGGTTATTGCTTTTAATTCAAAATTCGAGGAACATAAAATTCAGTTTTATGCTCAATATATTACCGGGGGTGGAGCATATTCAAGTAAAGAATCAAATCAGTTTACGGTTATAACAACAAAAATAGATACCGATACTTTCAAAATAATTTCACCGGATAAAGTAATGGGAACGGCAACATCGGATCCTTTAATAGAAACAACCCCGATTTCTTTAACTGAAGTGTCAAGTATAACGTTTTCTTTAAATAACAGTTCTGTTACAATATCAACTTCCGTTTTAATGGATAACGGAATTATTGATGCAGATACGTATAAAATAAAATGTAATTACAGTAAGTTGGCAAAGATAACCGGTGAGGATATTACAAATAATTTACCGCCATCACTTTTGGTAAATGCAAAGTATACTTTGGAAATTTCTTTATCTGATGTCAATTTAAGTGATTCGGTTGAATTTAAAGTAATAGGAACAGGTGTTGCCGATATTTATATTTATCCTTCACCCTTTAAACCTAAACAACAGAACACTACCATACAATTTTTACTTGCTTATGACAGTAATGTAACAATCAATTTGTATGACAAAGCCGGAAAAATTGTTTGTCAGTTAATAAAAGATGAACATTATAAAGCAGGAACAAATAAAGTTGAATGGAACGGAAGAAATTATGCAGGACAAACATTAGCTGTTGGTGCATATATTTGTGAAATAATAGCAAAATCTACAACAGGAAACGGAGAACATAGAAGATATACGGCATTAGCCATAGGAAAATAAATATGACAAAATTAAAATTTTTATCAGTATTGGTTTGTTTAGGGCTTGTTTGCAGTTCCAACTGTTTTGCCGGAACTGATGCTGCTGCTTTCCTAAAAAAAGGAGTAGGTGCAAGGGCTTTGGCTATGGGAGGTGCTTTTACTTCAATAGCCGATGATACCAGTGCTATTTATTGGAACCCTGCCGGGCTTGCAAAAAGACAGCAATATGCTTTTACCGCTATGGGTTCTTCCGGCGGCAGTGATAAGTATCCCGGTTTGAAAGATGTTATTCCTACACATCAATTTTTTGCTTTGGCAGTTCCTACAAGTAAGTTTACAACACTTTTAGGTAAAACGGTATTCGGGCTTGGTTATATTTCTTCAACGATGGACAATATTCAATATAATCCTGAAGGAAGCACTTCAAGAAGAACGATGAGTCATACCGATAATGCATATTATTTATCTGCCGGTATTCCGGTATTTCAGGGGAAAACAAGTTTATATGCAGGTGCATCTTTAAAGTTTATTTCTTATAAATTTTCTGAAGCCGGAATTTCGGATTCCGGTATGGATTTTGATGTCGGTTTAATTTATTCCATAAGCAGTTTGAATTTCGGAGCATTGGTTCAAAAAGGTGTTGTAATAGGTGATGATGAAGCTCCGTTAACGGCAAAATTCGGTGCTTCAAATTTATTTGATTTAGGAAAAAAATTTCAATTACTTGCAGCTTTAGATTTAATTCAAAGACAAGAAGAACCGTTATCAACAAATTTAGGTGCCGAGTTCGGCATGAAAGATGTTTTATTGATGGATAAATTCGGTATTAACGGTTTATTTTTAAGAGGCGGTATTAACGGTTATGCTATAGAGAACAGACATGATATATCTTCGGAACTTAATAAAAATATAGGATATCATTTTGGATTTGGTATTGATTTTTATATATCAAAATTTTATTTACAGCTGGATATAGCATTATTAAGCGGAAATATTTTTGAACAAAATACAAAGTTTTCAATTAATCTTTATTTTTAGAGGTTAGCTAATGAATAAAAAATTTATCAGTAGTTTGGTAACGTTGGCAATTGTTATGAATGTATCTGTTTGTTTTTCTGCCGAGAAGAAAGATGTAACTGATCCTGTATTAAGGGAAATGATCAATTCGTTATCGACAAAAATGCCAAAATTTATAAATCAATACGGTGCATCTGTTTTTGTTGCCGATGAAAAAGTTACAAGAGGGGCATTAATAAAAGCTTTATATGAGTATGATAAAAAAACATCCGGTTTGGGGGCATCTGCATTGTCTTCTTCCGATGGGGATTTAACAAAAAAACAATACACGGCATTGAGTAACAGAATTGCAGCTCTTGAAAAAAATTCTGCAAGCACTACCGGCGGGAAAACAAAAAAATCTGCTTCGGGTTCGGTTGATATAGTAGCTGTTATGAATGATTTGGAACCTAATATGCCTATGCTTTTGGACAGTACTTTAATGCAGTCAAAAGTATTTAGAGATTTGCAAAGAAAAGTAAATCTTGCTTCAAACGGCGGAAATATTGCAAGTGAAGATACTCCTTTGGGCAAAAATGATTCCAAAACAATATTGGCATTAAGAAAACAGGTTGCATTGTTGAATAAAAAAATGGACAATTTTGAAACATCATCCGCTGCCGGTTTAACAAATAAAGAATATAATTTGTTAGATACAAGAATTGCGGCTCTTGAAAAAAATTCTGCAAGTATAACGGGAAAAGAAGATAATTCTTTAGGTAAAAATGATTCCAAAACAATATTGGCATTAAGAAAACAGGTTGCATTGTTGAATAAAAAAATGGATAATTTTGAGACATCATCCGCTGCCGGTTTAACAAATAAAGAATACAATTTATTAGATACAAGAATTGCAGCCATTGAAAAAAATTCCGTAAGCGCAACCGGAAAAGAAGACAATTCTTCAACCGATACAAAAACAATGTTAACATTAAGGAAACAAATTGTAATGTTAAATAAAAAGATAGACAGCTTTGAAGCTGAATTGTCTTCTGCTTCAAATGATAAAAAATCAAAATCAAAAAAAAACATCTTCGGATTCCGATGAAATTGCAGAAATGAAATCGACTTTAAATCAAATACAAAAAAGTTATGTTGCAATGTCTAAAAGAGTTAATGAATTGGAAAATACGCAAAGTGCATTGGTTGCATCTGATAATTCTTCAGGTAAAAGCGGTAAATTAAGTAATGCTCAAATGAAAAATATAAACTTACAAATAGCTTCAATAAAGAAAACAGTTGAAAATATTCCTACGAATGATTATGTGGATGCTGAAATTCAAAAAGTAAATACACAAACGGCAAAAGATATAAAAAGAATAGAAAACAGGTTAAATAATTTGAAAAACAGCGGAAATTTTAATGACGGTTCGTCAAAAGCAAAATCCGATTCTTCCGATGGTTCAAGTAAAACCGGAACAATAGCTAAAATCAGTTTGGGTTTAACAATGATAGCTGCGCTATTTATTGCAAGATAATTTAAAAGGAAAAAAATATATGCCAAGGTTATTATTAAAGAAAAAAGAAGAAGTTATAACTGAGTATGTAGTTAAAAAAAGTAAAACAAAGATTTTTATAGGAAGTAAGAAGGGGAATGATGTCGTTATTCCTGACAAAAAAAATGTTTCGGAACAGCATTGTGTAATAATTTATTCCGAAAATAAATATAGTTTAAAAGATCAAAATACTATTATAGGAACACAAGTTAACGGCAGAAATATAAACGAAGTTCAGTTAAATTTCGGTGATGAAATAACCATTTCGGAGTGGACAATTTCTTTTTTGGATGATATTTCCGTTAATAAGTATGATGATTTATTTCCTCAATACTATTTAATAGGAATATACGGTAAGTTTTACGGTAAGAAATTTGTTATAAAACAGCAAAATGATACTTTTATAGGAAGAGAACAAATATCGCCAAGGGGAATAGAAAACGATATTGTTCTTTCGGGTGATATGACGGTTTCAAAAGGTCATGCAAAAATAAGCGGTTCCGAAAACGAATATACAATTACCGATATAGGAAGTACGGGCGGAGTAGCCGTTAACGGTGAAAAATTAGGACAATTAAATACAACTCCGATAAAAGTAGGAGATGAAATTTCAATAGGAAGAACTATTTTTAGAATAGTTGATTATTATAATGAAAATTATTCTCTTCCTTTAAGGCAAAATTTGTTTGCGTTGAAATTTTTAAAAGTATCAAATATATTGATAACACTTATTTTTGTTTTATGTTCGTTGTATCTTTTTGTTTTTGGTTACGGAGGGTTATCCCTGTTAAATTCCGGTAACGGAAAACCTCAATTAACTTTAAATTCAAATTGGTCTAAAGAAGTTCCTATGAAAATAGATGACGGTGATTATAATGTAACTTCAACCCCGGTTATTGCCGATTTTAACGGTGACGGTATAAATGATATTGCAATGCTTTGCAGTGCCGGTTTTTTATATGCTTGGGACGGTAAAAAAGGAAATCTTTTGTGGAATCCGATAGAAATTTATAATTCAGGTGTAGCTTCATTGGTCAGTGATGATGTTAATAATGACGGATTTGCCGATGTAATTGCCGTTTCCGAATCAGGTATGTTATATGTTATTGACGGTCAAATGGGTGCTTCAATAATACAGGAAATGTTAGGCGGTGAACTTTCCGCTTTAACTCCTGTTGTTTGTGATTTGGATTTAGACGGTAAAAAAGATATTGTTGTTGTTTCTCAAGACGGAACCGTACACTTTTTATATTCACCGGGTTTTCCTTCATATCAGAAACAGACTGAGTTTATTGACGGGCCCGTATATGGAAGCCCCGTAATATTGCAAAGAAAAAATTTCTCACCTTCTGTTGTTATTGCAAATTATAACAGTAAAGTGTTTTTTATAAACGGAACAAACAGAACAAAAAAAATAGTAGATTTGGATTCTACCGGTAAAGCACATCTTATAGCAGGTGCACCTGCCGTCGGCGATATAAACGGAGACGGTATTAATGAGATTGTTGTTCAATCTAATGTTCCTCAGTACATTACTGCAATTGATACTACCAAGTATTCAGTGTTGTGGACATATTTTGTGGAACCTACCCCAAGTGAAGGTTTAAAATTTAATACAACCCCTGTTATTGCGGATTTTACCGGAAAAGGAATAAATGATGTTTTATTTGTGTCTGCAAACGGCTCAATTCAAATTTTAAAAGGAAATACCACATATCAAACAGGCGAGTTATTATGGAAATTTACTATACCCGAAGCAAAAAGAATTTTATCAACACCTGCCGTATTTGATTTTGATAAAGATGGAATTAATGAGGTTATTTTCGGAACGGAAGACGGTAGAATTTTAATAATGAAAAGTAATATAAAAAGAAAAGAACTTGAAATAGCTGCGGATATTCGAGCAAGTAATTCGGCGATAACATCTACACCTTTGCTTGCGGATTTAAACGGTGATAAAAAAATAGAAGTATTGTATGTTAATAAATTAGATGCAATTCATATATTAAACACAAACGTTAAAACACTTAAGAATTTATCGATATGGCCGATGTTTTTGGGTAACAGTCAGCATACAGGTACAAATTCTTTGGATGAATATAAAATGAAATATAAAATTATGATGTTTGGCGGGATAATTTTAATTTTGTTGTTTTTAGTCCTTAAAATAAGGGCAAGCATTAAAAAATCTTCTAAGAAAGTAAAGGTCGTTTATTTATGAAAATAATTGGAACTTCAAAAACAGATGTCGGTAAAATAAGAACGGAAAATCAGGATGCTTTCGGCTTTTGGCAAAATGAAAGTTTATATTTTGTTTGTGACGGTATGGGCGGCGGGGCATCGGGTGATTTTGCCAGTAAGATGGCAGTAGATGTTATTTATAATGCATATAAATTATTGAGTAAAGAGGATATTTATTCTTTAGTTGATAGTAAATATTCAAGTTTTGATGAAAATATTTTAAAACCTATAGCTTGTTTAAAGTTGGCCAACAGGACATTATGCAATTTACAAAAAAGATATCCTAAACTTAAAGGTATGGGAACAACGGCAGTCGGTGCTTTTTTTGAAAAAGAAACATCGTTATTACATATATACAATGTGGGTGACAGCAGAATATATAGAATAAGAAACGGTAATATAAAACAATTGACCGAAGATCATTCGAAAGTTCAAGAATTACTTTCTAAGGGTAAAATGACACAGGCAGATGCCAAAACGGCAGAGTTTCAAAGTATGATAACAAGAGCACTTGGAACTGCCGAAAAATTAAAAGTGGATTATAAATCCGAAGTTGTAAAAAACGGTGATATATATATATTCTGTTCCGACGGATTAAACGGTGAAATAGATGATGACCATATAAAAGATATAGTTTGTTTAAATAAATCAAATTTAAATGATGTAGCAAATGAATTAATTTTAGCTGCAAATAATGCGGGCGGAAGAGATAATACTACGGTAATTGTTTTAAATGCGGAAGACGATGACTCTCAAACGATAATTCCGCAAAATTATCACGAAAATATTTTATTATTTGATGAAGAAACACAGACGGAAATTTTAAAGGAAGAAACAATTATTAAGAATATTGAGAAAAATTTTACGGTTCCTGTTCCTAAAAAAGCAAAAATGGGGAGATTGTACACAAACCCTTTCCTGTTGGCATTATGTTTAGTGTTGTTATTTTTAGTATTTTTTTCATTTTTTTCCAAAGTTGTTAAAGAGGAAAAAAAGGATATATCCGAATTAACGGGTAATGTTTCCGGTATATCTTTAAGAATTAAAACAATAAATGAAAGTACGGCACTGGAAATTTCCGAAGACGAAGATAGAATTTCAAAAATGCAAATGATACAAGATGCAATAAATGATAAAGAAAACTTATTGCCGTTATCAAAGGTGTCGATTAGTATAATTTCTTTATCTGACGGACAGCAAAAATATTCCGGATATTCCGATACGGATGTTTCCGAAATAAATTTACCGAATGATAAATATGAACTCAGTTTAACTTATTCCGGATATAAAATTTTAGATCAAAAAGATATGGTTCTGACCGATTCGGTAGAAATTCAGACGCAAAATTCAATGAATTTAACAAATGCGGATATTATTATGGTTCCTGAAACTTTATTTGAAGTTAATGAAAATTCGGAAACCGAAAACGAAAATATAGAGAGTGTTGAAAATGAAAACAATAATGATAATTGATGATGATACATCTTTTTTAGCTACGGCAGAAATTATTTTTAAAGAAAAAGGATTTGAAGTAATAAAAGCAGAAACTGCCAAAGCGGGGTTTCTTTGTTTAAAAAAAGTTATTCCTGATTTTTTGATACTTGATGTTATGTTGCCGGATCAAAACGGTTTTGCGGTATTGAAGTATTTGAAAAAAAATGAACAATATTCAAAAGTTCCGGTTATTGTAATTACCGGTGACAGTACCGTTCAAATAGATGAAGCTTTTAAATTGGGTGCCGATGATTGTTTTTTTAAACCTTTAAATTTTGAAGAAATTATAAAAAAAATGGAAGAGTATTAAACTATGAATAAAAAAATAATCGTAATTTTATTGTCCGTGGTTTTTTGTTCAAATGTTTTGTTTGCAAATTTTGTTAATTCGGATATTGCTCAGTTAAATCCTGATCCTTATTCACAAGCTTTAGGCGGAAGTATTTTATCGTTTTCTCCTGCCGTTTTCGGCTTTTTTGCTAATCCTGCAAATAATTTTTCCGCTTTTTCAAAACAAATACAAGCTTCTTATATATCGGCATATACAAGAAATTACGGCGGAAATATAGGTTTGCTTTTACCTACGGAAAGTATCGGTAATTTTTCATTTGCCGTAGGTTATAATGAATTTAATAAAGACATTGATTCTTTGGAAATTCAAAATTCAATGATGGTGGCGGTAAATTATGTGTATCCGTTTTTAAAAGAAGTTCCTGTCCCGAAAGAAAAAGGTTCCGTCGGTATAACATTAAAAGGATACAGACTTAAAGCAAAAAATTATGATGAAAATGCAAATTTATTTAGTATGGATTTGGGTTTTATATATAATTTGGAGTTTATAGATTCAAGATTATATGCGGCAGCAGCTTTAAAAAATTTGGGTAATGATATAGACATAAATAAAACAACACAAAAACAGCTTCAATATTTTGATGTTTCCGCAAGATATTTGGTTTCCGATTCCGGTAACGTTTCCATTATGGCCGATATGATTAAAAATTTTGAAATAACGGATATCGGTTATGCCTGCGGTGTTGAGTTTTATCCGGTAAATCCGTTGGCATTAAGGGTAGGATGGAGAGATTTCAGAGATAATTTTTATAAAGGTATTACTGCGGGATTTTCATTTGATTTTGACAGAGTCAATATTGCATATTCTTATACGGATTTAATGGGAACGGATAATGATCAACATACTTTTACGATAGGTTTTTATTTCGGTAAAATTCCTTCGCCGGAAAAAGCATATAATCATTATTTGTGTTACAACCTGAAAAAAGCCAAAAGAGAATATGATAGAAAAAATTTTATAGAAGCAAGAACTCAATTTGAAAATATATTGGCAGTGTATCCCGATAATGAAGAAGCAAAAAAATATTTAAACTTATTAAATGACGAATGGGAAAATGTTGAAAGTGATTCAAAAGAGAAAATAGAAAAAGTTTTGGCAAAAGCAGAGGCAAATTATTTTAAAAATAATTTGGTCAGAGCACAAAAATATTATTCCGATATTTTGAAGATGGATCCGGACAACAAAGAAGCAAAGATAGGTTTGGAAAAGATTGAAAAAGAAATTAAAGATATGGATATATACAGAAACAGAAAGGAACATGCCAAAGAAATTGCTGAAATTTGGAAACAGGCAGTTAAGTATTATAATGCAGGTGAATTCATTTATGCAAAAGACGAATTCAATAAAATTTTGGATATTGATCCTGAAAATTCCGGTGCTATTGAATATTTGGAAATTATAGAAGAAAAAGTTAACAGAGTAAATGTTGTTCAGGCGGAATCAACTTTTCAAAAAGGACTTGCATCTTATAAAGAACAGGATTTTGAACAGGCCCTTGTTTATTTTAGAGCGGCTTATATAAACAGTCCTGACAGACAAGATATACAAAAATATATTCAAGTATGCGAGAATAAACTTGAAGAAGTAAAGAATACCGAAAGTGCTGACAATATTTTTGATCAGGATGCTGAAGAACCCCAAGAACAAAAAATAAATCAGTCAAAGAAAGCTGCTGTTAAGAATAAAAAGACAGCTTCCGCAAAGAAAGAAAAAAAGACAGGTTCGGTTACAAATTCTCAGATAGCAGACAGTATGAAAAAACAGTATAATTTGGCTTTGACGCAGTATAGTCAGGAAAAAGATAAAGCTTCGTTAAAAAGTTTTAATACTTTAGCCAAAATGGCTAAAAAATATAAATATTATAATTATAACGAACAAATAAAAACTTATTCCGCAAGATTAAAACAAAGACTTGCAAATAAAGCTTATGACGAAGGTAAAGCATTTGAAGAAAGCAATAATTTGGAACAGGCCTTTGCAAAGTATAAAGAAGCCGTAAGTTATGTAAAAGACCATAAATCAAAAAATGAAATGAAAAGATTAAATTCCGTAATAGCACAAGATTTATACGATCAGGGACTTCAAGCTTTTTCTTCGGGTAAAAAAGCAAAAGCTGTTGAGTTGTTGGAAAAATCGTTAGAATATGATCCGGATAAAACGGAAGCCAAAAGGGCTTTGGAAAGAATAAAATAGGAACTTATTATGGTTGAATTAAGAAGAGATCCTATTCGTAATAAATGGGTTATAATAAATACGAATAGAATTTTGGAACAGGATTTAGGTATTACAACACATAAACACATAGATGAAAAAATATGTCCTTTTTGTTACGGAAATGAGTATATGACGCCTTTTCCCATACTTTCTCAAAATAAACAAGGTCAAAATGTTTCCGACAAAAAGTGGGACATAAGGGTAATCCCGAACAGAAATCCCATACTTGCAATAGAAGGTAATTTATCAAGAAGGCCGGAAGGTATGTTTGATGTAATGACAGGTATAGGTGCAAATGAAGTTATTATAGAAACACCGAATCATAATAAACAGGTATATTCTTTTACAAACGAAGAACTTTCAAATGTTATAAAAGTATTACAGGGAAGAATTAGAGATTTGAAAAATGACATTCGTCTTGAATATATTTTACCTTTTAAAAATTACGGACAAGCTGCAGGTGAAATTATTCCTCATTCCAATATTCAGTTGATAGCAATGCCGATAATTCCGAAGAATGTAAAAGAAGAACTTGACGTGTCAAAAAAATATTACGAAATAAAAGAAAGATGTTTGATTTGTGATATTATCGACCAGGAACTAAAAAATAAAAGCAGAATCATTTACGAAAACAATAATTTTGTTGCATTTACTCCGTTTGCTTCAATTTCTCCTTTTGAAGTTTGGATATTACCGAAAGAACATGCGGAAGATTTTAAAAATATAAATTCCGGAAAAGTTTATGAATTGGCTCAAATAAGTATAGAAGTATTAAAAAGAATATATAAAGCATTAAATGATTGCGCATATAATATGGTTATGCATATATTACCTCTTAAGCAGGATTATTTGTCATATTATCATTGGCATATTGAAATAGTTCCTAAAATATCAAGAACTACCGGTTTTGAGATAGGAACCGGAATAAACGTAAACCAGGTTTTACCTGAAGAAGCGGCTAAATTTTTAAGGGATATGGAATAATTATGAATATACTTATGGTTTCTTCCGAATGTGTTCCTTTTGTTAAAACCGGCGGGCTTGCAGATGTTGTCGGAACATTGCCGAAATATCTGAAAAAAAACGGACACGATGTTCGAATAATAATTCCTAAATACAGTGTTATAGACGGAGTTAAATATAATTTAAAAACATTGCCTTACAGATTGGCAGTCAGACTTGGCAAAGAGGAAATTTATTTCAGAATAAAACAGGGTTTTTTGGATGAAAATATTCCCGTATATTTTATCGAGAATATGCGCTTTTTTGATAGATCCGGAGTGTACGGAGACGATAACGGAATAGGTTACGGCGATAACAGAGAAAGATATATTTTTTTCTGTAAAGCCGTAATAGAATCAATAAAAGCTATGTTGTTTGTTCCGGATATAATTCATTGTAACGATTGGCATACCGGTTTAATACCCGCATATTTAAAAATAACAAATGCTTACGACGGTTTTTTTTGGAAAACATCTGCAATTTATACAATACACAACATAGCTTTTCAAGGCAGTTTTGATGCTGCAACAAGTGTTCCTTTGGCAGGTTTTTCATGGGAAGATTATAAAAGTGATAAACTTGAATTTTATAATACTTTCAATTTTATGAAAGCAGGTATTGTTTATACCGATATTGTTTCTACGGTAAGTCCTACTTATGCAAAAGAAATTCAGGCAGGTTTCGGTAACGGTATGGAAGTTGTTTTAAAAACAAGAAAAAGTGATATTTACGGTATTTTAAACGGTATAGATTATTCCTATTGGAATCCTGAAACCGACAATAATTTAGCTGCAAATTATTCAAAACAAAATATTGAAAATAAAATTTTATGCAGAAAAGATTTAATAGAAATTTGTAATTTTGAAAATGGCAATAACTCTTTTGTTTTATCGTGTGTTTCAAGATTTGATAATCAAAAAGGTTTTGATTTGATAATAGATGCAATAAATAGAATACAAAATACAAATATAAAGTTTATAATTTTAGGTTCCGGTGACAGATACATAAGAGATACATTACTTTATTTACAAAATAAATATCCTGAAACCGTTAAAATATTTAATAAGTATGATGAGAATCTTGCACATAAAATATATGCGGGGTCGGATGCTTTTCTAATGCCTTCGCATTTTGAACCATGCGGTTTAAGTCAACTTATAGCTCTTGCTTACGGAACAATTCCGATAGTTAATAAAACCGGCGGGCTTGCCGATACAATTTATGATTTTGATAAATCAAAAACACCTAACGGTTTTGTGTTTGATTTATATTCAGGTGAAAGTTTTGTTGAAAAAATAAAATATGCCTACAAAATTTTTAATGATAAAACTGCTTGGAAAAACCTTCAAAATAATGCAATAAAATGTTCTTTTACTTGGGATAAATCCGTAAAAGAATATGAAAAAATATACAACATTGCATTGAAAAGAAAAATAAATTCAACGATATACAGATAAGATGAAAATACAAAAAATAAATATATCATTAATTTTGAAAATTATAACGGTTGTTGTATTGAGTATTGTTTTTGCATTGCTGGTAAAATATTATTTGTATTATCAATTAAATTTACAACAGTTGCATAATGATTTGAATGCCGTCATAATTTTAAATGATAATATTGAAGAATTGGAAAATGTCATTGAAAATTTTAAAGAAAATTTAAATTTTAATTTTATTGAGTTTACGGATAAACAGGCAGCTTATGCAAAAGCATTGGAGACAAGTCCCGATTTGGCAAATATTATGCCGAATGACAATAAATCTTATTTTCCCGACTATATTACCGTTAACGAATTAAATGCAAAAAACAGAACGGAACTTGAATCAATAAAACAACAACTTATTTCGTCGGATACGGTAAAAGATGTTTTATATGATGATAAGGCATTTGAGCTTTATTTTAAAAAACTTGATATATTTAATTTTTTTAGAAAATTTTTGTCTTACATAGTTTTAATTATTGCAATATTGTTTTTAGTAAAAATTGTTTTGTTTGTACTGACAAAAAAATATTTGATTGTTTTATATGAAGTTTTATACGGAATTATTGCGGCGTTTTTGGGGTATGTAATCATTTGTATTTTGGCAAGCATAACCGATAATCCTTTTTTTATTTTAAATTGGAATTTGTTGTTGTATGTGCTTCCTTTCGGTGCAGTTTTAACTTTTATGACAAAACAGGCCAATGTATAAAATAACAGTTATATTAATTATTTTATTTTTTTTCTTTTCGCCTTCTGTTTTTTACGGTGATTCAAAAAACGAAATAAAATCAAAAAATCAGCAATTAAGTAAAATAAAAGATGATATAAATAAAAAGAAAAAAGAAAAAGAGCAGTTGTTGAAACAGGAAAAACAATACAAACAGGATTTGCAAAATTTAACAACTGCCATTTTAAATACCGAAAAAAATTTACAAAATATAAGACAACAAATTTCATCGACGGAAAAAAATTTGGAAATTGCATCAAAACAATATGCTGTTGCCGACGACGAAAAAGTGAAAGCAAATAATCAAATTCAACAGGAATTTTTATTTTATACTCAAAGAAAATCGGTTGCTTATTTTGATTATCCGTTTGAATTTAAAATGAGACAGTTATCAATTCAGGATAAATCTGTAAAATATAAGGATGCTCAAAAAAAAGAACAGGATGCTCAGGCAAAAATAAATCAGTATGATAAAGCAAAGAAAAATTTAATAAATTTAAAAGATAAACATCAAAGTTCGGTTATACAAAATAAAAAGTTAAAACAGAACAAAGAATCTCTTTTAAAAACAACCGCAAACAAAAGAGAACAAAAAGAAAAAGAAATAAAAAAATTAAATGCTTCCGCCAAAGAATTGGAAAATTTTATAAATAATTTAATAAAGAAAAGCAAAGCCAAATCAAAAACCAAATCAATAAGATCCGTTTCAATAAAAAGAAAAACAAATTTACCGTGGCCTGTTAACGGAACCGTAACTGTTCATTTCGGTAAAAATAAGCATCCGGAATTGGATACAAATATGATAAGTAACGGTATAAAAATAAAAACAAAAAATAATGCGGTAATATCATCCGTAGATGAAGGGACCGTAATTTTTAAAGGTGAATTCAGAAGTTACGGTAAAATGCTTATAATAGACCATAAAGGTTTTTTTTACAGCGTTTACGGACAACTTGATAAAATTTTGGTTAATGAAAATCAAGTTGTAGCAAAAGGGGCAAATATAGCAAAATTGGCTTCGTCCGGTGATGCCGTTTTATATTTTGAAATAAGACAAAACAACATTGCCGACGATCCGTTATTATGGCTAAAACCCAAACCATAAAAATATTTTATATTTTTCGAGTCACACGTAATTAACTTCCATTCAGTAAATTTGCTATAATTACAGGATATTTAAAATAAACAAAAGACTGTTTTTGGAGAAAAATAAAATGAAAATAAAAAAATTTATTGCATTGATTTTAACAGTATCTTTTATTTTTTCATCTAATATTTTTGCAGCTTCGGATGAAACTTACGATACTTTAAAAATGATGGTTGATATAATGGAAATTGTAGATAAGTATTATGTTGATGAAACAAAACCTAAAGATTTGGTTACCGGTGCCATAAGAGGAATGGTGCAAACATTGGATCCATACTCTCAATTTATGGATGAAAAAGCTTATAAAGAAATGAAAACCGAAACTCAAGGATCTTTCGGCGGAGTAGGTTTAAGAATAACAATGCAGGATAATATTTTAACAGTATTAACGCCTATACCTGACACACCTGCTTATTTTGCGGGAATATTACCTGATGATAAAATAATAAAGATAGATGATAAATCAACGGAAGGTATGTCAAGTGACGAAGCCGTTAAACTTATGAGAGGAAATCCCGGAACAAAAGTTAAACTTACCATATCAAGAAAAGGTGTTAAGGACGAACTTGAATTTGTTATAAAGAGAAAAACAATAAAAATAGAAAGCGTAAAAAAACAAATGCTTGAAGATAATATCGGGTATATTCAATTGTATGAGTTTAATGCGCAAAGTGCAGCCGATATGGCAAAAATGCTTAAAGAATTATCAAAAGATAAAATGAAAGCACTTATATTGGATTTAAGAAATAATCCGGGCGGTTTATTGGATGCAGCCGTAAATATTTGTGAATTATTTATAAAACAGGACAGTTTGGTTGTTTCCACAAGGGGACGTGATAAAGCAAACGAACAATTTTATTCGACAAAAAATAAACCTACATATCCCGATTTACCTTTTATTATTTTGATAAACAGAGGTTCCGCTTCGGCTTCCGAAATCGTTTCCGGAACGATGCAGGATTACAAGAGAGCTTTAATTATAGGAAATAATTCTTTCGGTAAAGGAAGCGTGCAGACAATTGTTCCTCTAACCGACGGAAATGCTTTGAGACTTACAATAGCAAAATATTATTTGCCGTCAGGCAGGAATATATTGAAGGATAAAGATAATAAAAAAAGGGGAGTAACACCTGATATATTTATAGACGTAACACCCGAGATTGAGGGAAAATTGTATATACAATCTCAAACCGTAAAAATAAAGGGTAAAAACGATAAGAAAAAAGAAGCGGAAGAAAAAGCCGAGGATAAAGTTGAAGATGAAATATTAAATACCGCAATAGCGGTTATTAAAGCAGGTAAAGTTGAAGAATATATTAAAAATCCGAGTAAGTATTTAAAAGATAATCCTAAAAAAGAAGAAACTTCCGAAGACAAAGATAAGAATAAAGATAAAGAAAATAAAACTTCACAAGTAAAGGATACCGTAAAAAAAGTTTCGGACAAAAAAGAGTTAAAAAATGGCAAAACAGAAAAGGGAAAATAACAGTTTTCTTTCAACAATATATTTGATTTTATTATTTTTAGTCGGAATTGTTGTGGGCTTAACGTTTCAATCGTCGGATAGTGTTAATAAAAAACAGATTAAAGTTAAAACTAATACCGAAAGCAGGCAGGTTAAATCTGCTCAACAAAAACAACAAAGCGTAAAAAACGAACAAAAACAGTCGTTTTCCGAAAAAGATAAAGATAATCAAACAAAACAAACGGTTAAACAAGAGCAACCGAAAACGGATAAAAAGGCAGATAATCCGGTAGTTCAAAAATTGGAAAACGAACTTGTAACCGTTTTGGTTTCAAATGGTATAATTCAACAGGATATAATTGTACAATACGCAAAAGAAATTCAGGATAAAAAAAACACATACACTCAGTATTATAAAGAAATTAGAGTTCCGAAAAATAAAAGAATAGATACTTTTGAATATCAATTTAAGACTTTAGCAAGAAATTGCAAAATAGAAGTATCAAAAGTTATTGACGATAATTTGGGAATTATAACGTATTCTTTTTATGAAAAAGATAAAATATATTCAATAGTTGTTTTGAAAAAGAGTGATAATAAATGAAAATATTGGCAATAGAAACATCTTGTGATGAAACTTCTGTTTCAATTGTTGGGGATAAACTTAAAGTTTTATCTAATGTAATCTCTACACAAATTCCCATACATGCAAAATATAACGGTGTAGTTCCCGAACTTGCAAGCAGAGCACACATTCAAAATATTAATATGGTTATAGAAGAAGCATTGGAAAAAGCAAATGTAACTTTTGATAATTTTGAAAAAGAAATTGATTATATTGCCTGTACTTACGGACCTGGACTTGCCGGTTCTTTACTCGTCGGTATTATGGCAGCACGAACATTGGCATACATTTACAATAAACCTCTTATTCCGGTCAATCATATAGAAGGACATATATTTTCCGCTTGTATTGAAAATAAAGTAAAACCTCCTTTTTTGAGCGTTGTTATTTCCGGCGGACATACGGAACTTATTATTGTTAAAGATTACGGGGAATATGTTTTTTTGGGCGGAACTCGCGACGATGCCTGCGGTGAAGCTTTCGATAAAGTCGCCAAAATCTTGGGATTGCCATGTCCAGGCGGACCTGTAATAGATAAGTTGGCAGTCCTTGGAGATATTAATTCCGTTCATTTTACAAGACCTATGTTGAAAGGAGGATGGGATTTTTCTTTTTCGGGAATCAAAACTGCAGTTTTAAATTATTCAAAAAAAGTTGATATAACAGATAAAAAAGTAATAAACAATATATGTGCGGGTTTTAGGCAGGCGGTTTCGGAAACTATAGTTTTTAAAGCTTTTGAGGCGGTTAAAAAATATAAACTTAAAAATATAGTTTTGGGCGGCGGGGTAAGTGCAAATTCTTTAATAAGAAAAATGTTTTTGGATAACGGTAAAAAATATAAAGTAAAAGTTTATTTGCCGTCGGCAACTTTTTGCACGGATAATGCTGCAATGATAGGAACTGTTGCCTGTTACAAAATTTTAAAAAATAAAAATAAATCCGCATTCAAAATAATACTTCCAAAACCTTCATTGGAACTTGAAAATTGGTAATATATGAAACTTCCGAAACTTAGCATAGGTAATATTAAATTGAAAAATTGTTTGCTTCTTGCACCTATGGCAGGAATATCCGACCTGCCGTTAAGAGAACTTGCAATTTCAGGCGGAGCGGGGCTTGTTTATACCGAAATGGTGTCGGCCACGGCATTATCATACAATGACAGAAAAACATATAAATTATTAAAAACGTCCGAAAATGAACCTATGGTTGCAGCTCAAATTTTCGGTAATAATCCGAATGTAATGGCTGAAAGTGCAAAAAAAATACAGGATTTAGGATATAAAATTATAGATATTAATATGGGCTGTCCTGCAAAAAAAATTGCAAAGGTCAATTCCGGTGCAAAATTGCTTGAAGATCCTTTAAACATAGCTAAAATATTGGAAACGGTAGTTAAAAGTGTTTCCGTTCCGGTAACGGCAAAAACAAGAATAGGGCTTATTAAAGGGCAAATTGTAGCAGGTGAAATAGTTAAAATAGCACAAGAATCCGGTATAAAAATGCTTACGATACATGCAAGATATGCCGAAAACGGTCATAGCGGTTTACCTGATATGGATGCCTTTGAACAATCCGTTGTTGATGCTAAAATTCCTATAGTTGCAAACGGCGGTATTGTAGATATAAAAACTGCCGAAAAATTTTTAAAAATACCTAAATGCTGCGGGCTTATGATAGGTCGCGGTGCCATAGGTGATTATGATATTTTTAAAAGAATACAGGCGTTTTTTGATGAAGATAAGCTTTTATCGGCTCCTTCCGTAAGTAAAAGGATAAGTTGGCTTAAAAAACATGTTATGGCATCAGTTGCTTTTTACGGAGAAGAAAAAGGTTTGGTTATTTTAAGGAAAATTATACCCTATTATATAAAAGATATTCCAAATGCTTCTCAAATAAGAAATCAATTCAACAAATTTACAACTTTGAAAGAATTCAATAATTTATTTTCAAAATTCAAATAACCGAATATTCTTGTTCAAAAATTTTTAGCATTTAAACTTTCGTTATAATTTGTTTTCACGAAGCAAAAATCAAAGTCTTATATGGTTGCTGAAAACAGGATAAAGCCCTTTTTGTTTTATTGTGTCCGTAATTTCTGCTACACTTCTTGAATCTGATATTTCAAATTGTTCATCACCTTTAGCGGTATCTTCGTGTCCGCCTACCGATGTTTTTACACCTGCAGAAATTTTTGTTGCACAAACACCTATAACATTATCTCTAAAAATCGCTCTTTCTCTTGTAGATATCGTAATATCGGAAAACGGCATAAATAACCTGTATGCGCATAGTGCCTGAAATAACTGTTTTTCGTTCACGTAATGTGGATTTTGTTCTTTGTGTTCATGAATATAAGGCCTTAATCTGGGAACGGAAAAACCTATTTTAATATCAGGATATTTTTGTTGCAATAAATAAGCGTGTATTGCCGTCGAAAAAGCATCTTTTCTAAAATCATCAAGTCCGAAAAGTATTCCTAACGACACTCCTCTCATTCCTGCAAGTGCAGCTCTTTCCTGGGCATAAAATCTGTATTCAAAAACGGATTTAGGTCCTGCCAAATGTAATTGTTTATATCTTTGTTTATTATATGTTTCCTGATAAACACAAACAAAATCGGCTCCGCATTGGCAAAGATATTTATATTCATCAATATTTAACGGATAAATTTCTATTGATATCGAAGAAAAATATTGTTTTGCAAGTCGGACAGCTTCACCTATATATTCAACACTTGATGCCGTTCTTGATTCACCCGTAAGAATTAAAATATCTTCCAAACCTGTTTTGGATATTGCTTGAAATTCTTTTTCTGTTTCTTCTATTGTAAGTTTTCCTCTGTGTATTTTATTTTTACAATTATATCCGCAATAAGTACATTGGTTTTCACAATAGTTTGAAATATATAACGGAGTGAACAAAGATATACTTGAGCCGAAATGTTTTCTTGTTTCGTATTTTGCCTTATGTGCAATTAAATTTAAAAAATCCGTAGCAGCAGGAGACAACAAAACTTTTAAATCTTCAATATCAAGTATTTCCTTATTCAATGTTTTTTGAACATCATCTTTAGTATATATATTGTAATCATAACTGTTTGTTAAGTTTAAAACATGTTCCAACATATCCGAGTTTATTTGTTCCATATTTTCAAAATACATTTTATTTGTCCTCCAAAAAGTCTATCAACGGGCTTGAAGCTTCGGCTTTAAAATTCAACACTCTGCCAAGCCCTGCAAGATAAGCTTTTCTTCCGGCAATAATTGCAAGTTTAAATGCCTCTGCCATCTCATTTATGTTTTTTGCCGTTGCAATTGCGGTGTTTATCATAACAGCATCTGCTCCTTCCTGCATTATTTCACATGCTTGAGAAGGGGAACCTATTCCCGCATCAACTATTACGGGAAGTTTTATTTCATCTATAATTATTTTTATAAAATGTTTTGTAATAAGCCCTAAATTACTTCCTATAGGTGCAGCAAGCGGCATTATTGTTGCAGCTCCCGCATTTGCCAAATCTCTTGCTGCATTCAAATCCGGATACATATACGGCATAACAACAAAACCTTCTTTTGCAAGAATTTCCGTTGCTTTTATTGTTTCGTAGTTATCGGGTAAAAGATATTTTGTATCTTTTATAACTTCAATTTTTACAAAATCACCGCAACCGAGTTCTCTTGAAAGTTTTGCAATTCTAACAGCTTCTTCTGCCGTTCTTGCACCTGAAGTATTAGGTAAAAGAGTTACGGTTTTAGGTATGAAATCCAAAATATTATATTCTGTTTTTGTATTTGCTCTTCTTAATGCAAGTGTTACAATTTCAGCTCCTGCCGATTCAACGGCAGCTTTTACCAAATCCAACGAAAATTTTCCGGAACCTAAAATAAACCTTGAATTAAATTCATGTCCTGCAATTATCAATTTATCATTATTTTCCATTAACATCTCCTTTGTTTCTTTTAAAACTTTCGTTTTACAAACATCAAAATTTTATTAATGTATAATGTAGAATGTGAAACGTATAATTTCGGTAAAAATTCACTTTGTGAATTTTTAATAAATAATTAAGTTTTTTACTTTGCAAAAAACACATTAATTATAAATTTTACATTGTAAATTGTACATTAACAAAAAGTTCTGCTTTTTATTAACCTCCGCCTACAAAAGTCAGCACTTCCATAACATCCGTATCTTTTAAATTTATAGTGCCATATTTATCTTTATTGACAATTTTTCCGTTTAATTCAACTACTATTCTATTAATATTATAATTGTTGGTTTGTAAAAATTCCGATATATTTTGAGTATTTTTTAAAACAATCTCTTTACCGTTTACTTTCATATATGACTCCTTTAAAAAAAATAGAATATGACTGAAGTTTTGACACCCGAGGTGGTGTCCCCCATATCATATTCTATTTGATACAACGGCTTTATGATACTATAAATTTTTGTCTTTTGTCAACAAATATTCTATAATATCAAGAATATGTAAATTACAAATTATTGTTGTTAGTTATTATAGATTGTAAGTTATAAATTATAAATTGTCGCATTATGGAGGGAAAATGGCTG
>NZ_CACWEU010000023.1:0-2594 GCF_902760015.1 Candidatus Ruminimicrobium bovinum | reverse complement strand
TTTATCAACAAAATAATCCATCATTTCTTTTATTATTTTAAAGTTAAATAACACTAAAACAATAAAAAGTGCAATTAGCGTCCATTCAAATCCCAAAATTGTTTGATATGTTTTCTCAAACGCATCATTAGATTTATAGTTAATACCATAAATATTTTTACAATAATCATTGACATCTTCATATAAATCAAAATTATTGAAAATTATATTAAAATAACAATTTTCATCTAAATCTATATTACAATTTTCCACATTTACAATAAAAGAATAATTATAAATATCTATCGGAAACATACCGGCAACAATATAATCAGTTTCTCCATTGAAAGTGTATAACTTTACAATGCTACCAATATTTATATTAAACCTTTCCGCAAAAGTATTACATATAATAATACTATTATTTTGTAAATTATCAATTTGAAAATTCTTTTCTGCAAATTTTTTAAAACCTGAGTTGTAATAAAATGACGTTCCGCAATAAGCATTTTCACGCGCTGAAACATTTTCGAAATTTTCAAAATCAAAATAAGGATATTCGTTTTCTTCAAAAACAGTCGTCAAAAAAATATTTTCAATTTGAAAAATCATATCTTTATTATCGTAATATTCACAATTTTTGATTTTTTTTGTCTCCGATATTGTAATTTCTGCCGAAGTGGATAATGTCCCATAAGTTTGATATAAACTTGTTTTTACAGAAAAAACCAATAGTAAAGTTTCACACATTACAATGTAAATCAAAATGAAAACCATTAAACTGAAACTTAAATATTTAAAGCAATTTTTTAATTCCCATTTTATTAATTTAAACATTTTTTACTTATTAAAAATATCAGAGATGATTTGACCATCTTTAAGCGTTACAATCCTTTCAGCCATTTGAAACTCCAACGGATTATGCGATACTAAAATAACAGTGTTACCTTGTTGATGAAAATTTTTTAACAATTCCATAATAATTTTTCCGTTTTTTGTGTCCAAGTTGCCACATGGCTCATCTGCAAAAACAATATTTGGATTTTGTATAAAGGCTCGCGCTATACAACATCTTTGCATTTCCCCACCGGAAAGAGTTTTTGCTTTGCAACATAATTTATTAAATAATCCAACATGTCGCGCTATTTTTTCAACTTTCTCACCTACTTTATCTTTTTTCTCCTTAGATATTAGAAGCGGTAATGCAATATTTTGAAAGACCGTATAATTCGGCTCTAAAAAAAATTGCTGAAATATAAAACCTATTTCATGCTGTCTAAACTTTGCCCGCTCTTTATTTGTAAAATCAGATAAGTCTTTGCCGTTTATAATAACTTTTCCGGTTGTCGGTATATCTAATCCGCTCATTATACTCAATAATGTACTTTTCCCACTGCCGCTTTCTCCTGTTATAGACAAAAATTGCCTTTCCGGCACGACAATGTCAATACCGGAAAGTGCAACATTTGTAAAGAATTTTTTTGTAATATTCTCAAGCTCTATCATTTATTTCAGATAATCATAGCCTGCATAACTTAAATAATTCACACTATCATATTCGTCATATACAATGTATGAAAAACCGCAACCGTAACCGGCTATATTGACACTTCCACTCGTAAGATAAGTACCCGCACCGTGACGAACCGCATAAATTACACGTTCAATTCCATCAGTACACCGTACTCTTGCATACCATAAATCACCTGCTTTTTGTGCCAGAGTAATTTCTTGACTCTCAAAACGATATGTATTTCCTTCCGCATATATACTCCCATTCACATTTGCCTTTAAAGAATCATTCGCATTTGTAACATAAATTGTTTCTCTGCGTTCATCCTCATGCCCTGCAACATCAATTACATAAGAACCGTCTGAATCCGGATCACTACATGAAACTAATCCTAATGTAACTACACATAATAATGTAATACATACAAATAAGTTAACCATTTTCATTACTTTATTGCGCTTCATAATATAAATCTCTCATTAATAATTATTTATAATATTCGTATTTGAAGCACGAAAACCAATTTACGGCGCCGTAGTTCTCGCCCACTTCTCCTACTAAATTATATTCACTGATTGTTTCGGTTTTTAACGTTTTACCTATAATTGCTCTTCTACCAAACAATCTTACTGTCGATGTGTCTTCATCCTTTTTTATCGATAAATCCGTTACCCATATATTTCCACCTATTTGTTCAAAAGTATAAACTTTTCTCTCTATTTCAAAAATATTGTTTTCATCATCTAATATTTCACCATATATTTCAGCAACAAATTCGTTTTTATTTGATTTTTGTACTTCCATATAAACAGTTTTTTGCAAATCACCATTTATATCGTTCAATATATAATCATATTTTTGAATTTTTACATCTCCGCAACCTAAAAGAGAAATAAACGAAATAAATAACAAAATTGCAACAAAAAACTTATAATTTTTTTTCATTTTTTTAATCTAATACCTCAATCACGCAATACATTTCAAACGTATCATACTTTTACGATTGCACACTGCGAAGCGCACATTTAATCGTATCATGTATCTCCTATATAAATTTTTAGAAAGCAAGTTTTCCTTAACTTTCTGATTAAGTATATCATAC
>NZ_CACWEU010000022.1:0-5152 GCF_902760015.1 Candidatus Ruminimicrobium bovinum | reverse complement strand
TTTTCCTTGTTTATTTTCCTTAAATTCTATTAGTGTATGTGTTTTTAGGAGTAATTGGGGTTTGTATTTTGTTCTTTTCTTTTTTCTATTTGTGAAATAGTGTTTATTTTATGTTTCAAGTATTTTTTAGGTTCTCCTAAATTGTTATAAGTATGTGTTTATTTTGTGAGTATAAAATTTTGTATAATAAAAGTATTATTTATCCTTAATTCATGAATATAGAAAATAATTAGCAATTGATACTCTTTTAATCGTATTTTAAAAACTATTTCATTAATTATAATATATTACCCTCTTTTTTTATTATACTAAATAATTTAATTTTTGTGTGTATGTTGTTATATAAATTT
This sequence comes from Candidatus Ruminimicrobium bovinum, assembly GCF_902760015.1. NCBI lineage: Bacteria > Pseudomonadati > Elusimicrobiota > Endomicrobiia > Endomicrobiales > Endomicrobiaceae > Candidatus Ruminimicrobium > Candidatus Ruminimicrobium bovinum. Next base: position 4,802 of record NZ_CACWEU010000022.1, on the reverse strand, counting down.
GCAATTCTGGGAGAGTCTTGGAGAGTCATTTTTTACCTTTGAAAATATATAATTTTCACATAATCCCCCCCAGACTAAAAAAAATATTATATATTTTCCTTGCATTTTTCTTGTTTTCCCTGCCGTTTTTCTATTATTTTTGCATTATTATATTATTACTTACTGTGGTTGTTCTGGTTAATTAATTTTAAACTAATTTAAAGTTTTTTTATTCAATAACCTAAAAGTAGCAAGAATTAGATTAAAAGAAGGTAAAGTAACAAAGGTAGCAAAATAAATTTGTATTTGCTACCTTTTTGCTACCAGCCGTAAAATCGTTTATAGCTTAAAAGAAGCATGGAACTTCGGTAGATTAAACAATTTTTTTACCCAAAAAATAAAGGTAGCAGGTAGAATTTTTACACACACATTTTTTTTCAAAAAAAAAATTTTCAAAAAAAAATTTTCAAAAAAAAAATTTTCTTAATATAAAGTAAATATATTCTACCTTGCTACCATAAAATAATAATAATAATAAATAGTATAAATAAATAATAATATGGAGTAATATGGGAAAAGGAGCTTTTTTAGGGCGGTAGCAAAAAGGTAGCAAAATAAAATTTCATTTGCTACCTTGCTACTTTTACTTATTTTCAACTAATTCACCCTTATTTGTTTTGGTTTTTTCATCGACTTTTTTATCTTTAGTTAAATCTAAATTAAAACTAAACAGATTATTAATTAATTCGTTAATTGATAAATAAAAGCCTCTAATGTTTTTAGGGTTTTTAGAACCTTCAACTTTAATCTTATTTTGTTTTGTAATATACTTTTCATAACTTTCGTTATAATCTTCCTTTCCCATTTTCTCTTTTAAAATATCAGTTAAACCTAAATAATCTAATATAGACCCTATTTCAACAGTTTCCTCAACATTATTATTAACAAATTTAGTTAAACGTGCAAAGTTAATAAGAAAATGTTTGTCAGAACCTTCTTTACAATATCTGTTATAAGTTATGAAATCAAAATCATTATTTTTAACTGATTCTATAAAGTGTCTTGGAGTATATTCATTATTAATTACTTTGTTTTTCTTTTTAAATTCAGTATTTAATAATTTTATTACTTCTTTACTTATATCATAATCATAATTACTTGAATCTTCTGTTATTTCATACATTTCAGGGAGGAACTCAACTTTTTCACCTATAGCTTTAGAGGTGTCGTCAGCTATTTCATGTAATAAATCTATAGTTAATTTTTCAGGGTTGAATAATCTTTTATCTTTAGATTCAATTAATGGTATGATTTTTTTCTTATATTCATTTCCTATTAATGCTAATTTTCTTAATACTGTTCCTTCTGTGTCGGCTGGTATGTATGTTTCATCAAATTTTTTTCTATCTTCTTTAGTAACATAACTTTTAGAAGTATAATCTCTTATCTTGTATCGTTCTCTTATATAGTCTTTAAACTCCATTCTTTCATTTAACAGGAATACAGGTAAAGCAAAAGCGTTGAAAACATCACTTTTCTTATTATCTGCTCTGTTTTTAGTTATTCTTGTTGTTTTGTCTTGTGTTGCTTTTTTCATTACATCAGGAGTTTCAGGTTGATTTAATAAATTATAACATTCATCAAAAGACTTACAGAAACTGTCTTCCTCTAATTTTGAACCTAAAACTCTAACTGTAGCTCCTGAATTCTCTTCATCAGTTATTAAATAGAATAATCTTCCTAAACTTATAGCTCCTGATTTATTTCCTTTTGTTTTACCTATCAGAATTAAAGAATAGATTCCTGTTTTATAACCTATCTGTTTTAAACAATAGCTGAAAGGACTCCATAACATAAATCTATAAACTGTTGAATCATTGGCTTTTCCTTCAGCCGTCCGAGCAGTCATGATTTCATTAAGTAACTTTATAGCTTCAGCTACATCTTTAGTAGTATATTCTTTAAGATTTTGTAGTTTAGAATTTTCTACTACTTTTCCATTCACTATATAAAAGCCTTTAAGATATGCTTCTGTTTTAGTGGTTATTCGTTCGTTTTTAGTACCGTCAATAATGAAATAGTTTAGTATTTCATCGATAAAGTCTTTTCTTGCATTATAAAAAACTTTGGCTTTTTTGAATTCAGTTACTAATTCATTATTAGTTAAATATTCAGCTGTTATTTCTTTTTTAAATGTTAGATTGTTATAGGTTACATTATAAACTGGTTCTAATATGCCTAATGAATCTAATATTATTTCTACTTTTTTAATAATAACATTAGCTACAGAAACAGTTTTAGTTTCCATATGTCCCTTCTTATTTTTGCTTTCTGTAATCTTTTCAATTCCTTTTTTACTTTGTAAGTAATAGGAATTATCATCAGAAAATATATTTCCAAATATAATATCATTAACAGTATCTTTATTTTCTTCAATTTCGTTAGTAGCTTCTTCAAATTCCTTAACATGTGTAGTTTTGAATATTCTTTTATCTAAATTGTTTAAACTTGCCCTAATATCTCTTTCAAAGAATTTTGGGAGTTTTATTCCTTCAGATTCTAAATATTCCTCCAGTTCTTTAATTTTCACTATTTCAAAAAAATTATTTTTGAACTTGAATTTAAAAGAATCTACTTCTTTTCCTGTTTTACTATATCTGAAAGAACCAATTTTTTTATTAAAATCTATTGTTAAGTCAATTCCTTCAAGTAAGCCTTCATATTTTAACCATTTATTATGATTCTCACCCATTAAATAAACAGAAACTTCATTTTCATTAATAGTAATTGTTGTTATCTTTTCTTTTCTGAATTGTTTATTACAAATATTATCTAATTCATCAGAAAAAACATTCATATTAAAATTATTATCTCTTTGTTGTATGAGTTCACAAAGCTTGGGTAAACCAGCCTTATTTTCTTGTCTGTCATAATTTTTCAGTACCGTTTTAATAAAATCTTGGCTGTTATCAAATATACCGCCAATTTTTTTTACAATACCTTCGGCTATTTGGCTGGAACTGTCTTTACTAATATGATAACTAAAATAACCTCCTAAATATAAAGCCCCATTATGTTTTGCACCATCTATTATTGGAAATATTGGAGTAACTAATTCAATTACTTTTTTTATTTCCTCTTGAGATAAACTTTTTAAATTACCATGGGATTTGGATTTATCAGTATCATTATTTTTATTATAAGTAACTTGTGTGGGTTCGTCTGCTATAGTTGGTTTGTAAGTATAACCTTTACTTACTAATGTATCTATTATTAGCTGGTTTAAGTCCTCTACAATATCCATACCAGCCAACTTATTTAACTCACTAATTACTTGATATTCTCCAGTTCTGGTTTTACTACCTGCTAATACAGTTTGTTTTTTGTCTTGGTTTGTGAATACCTCTATACTATCATTTAAACATTTACCAGCTAATTCTTTAATTTTAAAGTCCTTTGGGAAATATAAGCTGTGACTTGTTGTACTGGTATCTGGCTGGGTTTTCTTATTCCAGTAATATATATGGTATCCTCCAGATTGTGTTTGTACTATTATACAGTTAGGTAAATCTTTTAAATCCCCATATATTAGCTTTTGAGTTTCTTTTTTAATGTTTAAGTCTGGATTGTCTTCACTGGTTTTGTATCCATCAATATCTATACATGCAATACTATAACCATTTCGTTTGTTACCATAACCAATAATTACACCATAATTACCTCTATGATATTTTAAACCAACTTGTGTATACTCTTTACCATTTTTGGTTTTGTATTTAAGTTCCTCTGTAAGTGGGTATACTTTTTTATTCCAGTTGGTAATTAATGGGTATTTATCCCATCTTGTTAATGGTACTACATTTATTTTACCTTGTTGTATATGTTCCTCCAAGTCTGGTAATTGTTCAGTTAATCGTTTGTACTGGACGCTTATTTTAGGCTCTGTTGCCTCTAAATCTGCTAAAAGGGCGTCTATGTCTTCATCAGTAAATTCTAAATCGTCATCAATAGTTTTTCTTTCCTTTCTTTCAGCATTATTATTATTTTTCATTTTTTAACCTCCATTTGTATTTTATTTTAGAAAAGTTTTTTTTAAACCCTGTAATGGAGGAAAAAAACGTTAAAAAACTAGAATCAAAGCATTAAACGATTAGAATCAAACAAAGAAAATATTATAAAAATAAGCTTATATATAAATATAATGAAATACAAATTATATTATAAGCAAAGTTTTTATAATACTTTGTTCCTCGTACTATTCGCTTTGATTCAGTTTTTTAAAAGTCTATTTCTTCATCTAATTACAGGTTTTTAAAAAACTTTTTCAAGCTTATTAATTGATATCTTTTTTTAATTATTTATAATTATTTGTTTTATTATATTCTCCGTTATTTTTTTTGTAATTAATAACAATATATATTCTTTTTATTAGTCAAGAAGATTTTTAGCCAAGAAATAACATCTTCTGAAATTGGATCCAAAATTCATGGGGTTAAAATTCTTTATTATATAACTCCAATAATGTTTTTAGAAAATGATTACTTGTTAAATCCCCTTTGGCTTTATCAAATTCTTTTTTAACATCATAAGTTAATCGTATACTATAAACTTCACTGTCAACAACCGGTGGGGAATTTAATTCTATCGATTATTATTATGCAGTCTTCAAAGTCTTCAGCTATTTTTACTGTGTGCTTCCTCTAAATGATTCAGCATTTAAACTAATCTTGTTTTAAAATTTAAATCAATATTTTTAGAGAGCTATCGCTAAAACAGCCATTATTCAAGTGTTTTTGATGTTCTCATCAATTTATGTTAAAATG
>NZ_CACWEU010000021.1:0-9986 GCF_902760015.1 Candidatus Ruminimicrobium bovinum | reverse complement strand
CCGTCGCCTGTTGTTGCTGTGCAACATGTTATTGGAACACCTAAAACTTCCGTCAATTTTTTTATATTTATTCTGATACCTGCCTGCAGTGCTTCATCCCGCATATTTAAAACCAATATCATTGGAATTTTAAACAATGCAAGTTCACAAAATAAATGCAAAGATCTTTCAATATTTTTCATATCGCAAACTTGCACAATAATGTTAGGTTTTTCTTTTATTATTAAATCTCTTGTAACCTGCTCATCTTCGGATAACGGCATTAAAGAATATGTGCCTGGGGTATCTACAACCTGATATTGTTCATTATCAATAGTAATGTTTCCTCTTGTTACATCAACCGTAGTGCCTGCATAGTTTGAAACAACGGCATATTGCCCGGTAAGTTTATTGAATATTACCGATTTGCCGACATTCGGATTGCCCACAAATGCTATAAGTTTTGACATTTATTTTTTACCTTCTTTTATACTTCCAGCAGAAACCGTTGTTGTAATTCCGCCTCTGATTTTAAACACTAATTCAACATATATTTGTTTCGGTTTCAATAATTCTTTAATATCTTTAATAATACTGTTTACGACAGATTCGTGAACCATTCCCACCATTCTGTAAGACTGCAAATACATTTTTAACGATTTCAGTTCAACAACAACTTTGTTCGGAATATACTGAATTTTTAAATGTGCAAAATCCGGCAAGCCCGTCCACGGGCAAAGGCATGTAAATTCGTCTGTTTCTATACAAACATTTATATTGTTTCCTACATATTGGTACGGCATGGCTTGTAACAATTTTTTTGATACTTTTGTAAATTCCGGCATATTTTTCATAAATTTTTCTCCTTTAAAACTTTTGTTAATTTTATCAAATTTTTTATTTTTAAGTCACATACACATTTTTATTACGACAAACTTGTCTTTACAAATTAGTTTAAAGTATAATATACAAAAAAATGGAAATTAAACTATGGAATTACATAATCAACAAAAAATTTATGAAGAATTAAAAACGTTAGTATTGGCAGAATATCCTATTATCTATGTTGTTTCACATGAGGAAGACAGAGTTATAGAAACAATAAATGAAATAGCAACAAATTTATCTAAAAAAGTTTATTTTTGGGATTGTATCAACGGTTTTTTAGACAGTGACGAAAAATTTTTTGAAGGTTCTTCAAACCCTACAAATGCAATATCCGTTGCTAAACAAATGAAAAGTGATGAAGAAATTATTTTTGTATTTAAAAATTTACATTTTTTTATGGACGATAAACAAGTTATACAGGCATTAAAAGATTTAGGGAAAAATATAACCGTAACACGGAAAACTTGTTTTATAATTTCTCCTGTTTTAAAAATTCCGATAGAACTTGAAAAAGATATAACCGTAGTTGATTATCCGTTACCGGATACAAACTATATTAAAAATATTTTTGACGGTCTTTGTAAATCCGTATCCGAAAATCCGGATATCATTATTGATTTCAAAAAAGATGAAGAAGAAAAATTATTAAAATCAGCATGCGGACTTACAAAAATTGAAATAGAAAATGTCTTTTCAAAAGCAATAATGAAAAGCAGAAAATTTGATGTAAAAGATATAGATTTAATCCTTTCCGAGAAAAAACAAATAATAAAAAAATCGTCAATTCTTGAATACTACGATTCTTGTGAAAATATGGCAAATATAGGCGGACTTGAAAATTTAAAAACCTGGATATCAAAAAGAACACGAGCTTTTACCGACGAAGCAAGAAAATTCGGACTTCCGGAACCTAAGGGAATTTTATTACTCGGTGTTCAGGGTTGCGGTAAAAGTTTATCAGCCAAAGCAATATCTTCTATATGGAAAACTCCTTTATTAAGACTTGATATGGGTGCAATATTCGGTAAATATGTAGGAGATTCGGAAAACAATATAAGGAAAACAATAAAAATTGCGGAATCGGTTGCTCCTTGTATATTATGGATTGATGAATTGGAAAAAGGTTTTTCGGGAGTGGGTTCTAACGGAGATTCTTCAGGAACATCTTCAAGAGTGTTCGGCTCTTTGCTTACTTGGATGCAGGAAAAAACAAAACCTGTTTTTATAATTGCGACTTCAAATGATGTTTCGGCTTTACCGCCGGAATTACTAAGGAAAGGCAGGTTTGATGAGATATTTTTTGTAGATTTACCTACAAAAAAGGAAAGAAAAGATATTTTTAAAATTCATTTATTAAAAAGAAATAAAGATATAACGAATTTTGATTTTAATTTACTTGCAGAAAAATCAAACGGATACAGCGGAACCGAAATCGAACAAGCCGTAATTGCCGCTTTATATGATGCCTTTGATGAAAACAGAGAAATTGAACTTAATGACATAATAATTAATATAGAAAAAAGTGTTCCTATGTCCATAACAATGAAAGAAAAAATAGATTGGTTAAGAAATTGGGCAAAAAACAGAGCCGTTCCGGCTTCCAAACCGGAAAATATTTAGGAATTTAAAAATTAAGATAACATGAGTATTTTATATGAATGAAGAAACTGAAGAGTTATTAATAAAAGCGGAAGGGAAAAATAAAGAAAAAGCATTAGATGCAATGATAATGTTATCTAAAGTTTATACTTATGGTTTATACGGAGAAAAGAAAGATTTAGAAAAAGCTGAATTTTGGTCAAAAAAAGCAAATAACTTAAAACAGACATTACCGAAAAAAGATTCCGTTCCTGATGATATTTTCAAAAGAGCAAGAGAGTTCAAACGAAATTTATTGCGAAGGCAAAACCTTGAAGCTAATAAAACTTTTGCTACAAGATTTAATAATATCGGGCAAAACATTAAATTTGTTAATCCAAACAACAAACAATTATCAAATAAACACATAAAATATGATATGGCTTTCAGTTACAGATTTGATAATATTCAAAATAATCTTAAAATTGTTAACGCAAAAAATACAACATATCCCAAACAAAATATAAAAAAGTTTACCAACAGGTTTGATAACATTCAAAAAAACCTTAAGTTTGTTATAAAAGATACCTTTGCTGATAAAAAATGTCAAAATAAATAAAATTTTCTTGCCTTACAGCAACTCTAATGTTGTATAATAACACAACAATTAAAAACTAAAGGAGCTTTTATGAAAAAATTTTCCGTTTTATTAAGCTTATTGCTTCTTTCTACAACGATTTTTGCGGATGAAATTAAATTAAGTTTGGAAGATTTTTCAAAACAACAGGATACAATAACAACAACACAGGAAATAACACAGGAAGAAATTGAAAGCAAACATTCAAATCAGGCCATGGATGTTTTACAAAATACTACAGGTGTTTTCGTTCAAAAAACAGCCGATATGGGAAGGTCTGACCCTGTTATAAGAGGTTTCGGCGACAGTTGCAGAAAAATATTTGTTGCAATTGACGGAAAACCGGAATATATGTCATTATTCGGTTGCGGAGTATCTCATTCCATACTGTCAGGTAACATAGACAGAATAGAAATTACGAAAGGTCCCGACAGTGTTTTATACGGTTCGGGAGCTCTCGGCGGTGCCATAAATATTATTACAAAAATGCCGACAAAACCTTTTGAAGGAAACATTAATGTTTCGATAGGTTCTTTTAATACTCAAAATTCAAAAATATGGTTGGGCGGAATACAGGACAATATCTTTTACGAATTTTCCGCAAACAAAGCGGCAAGCGACGGGCATTTGGAAAATTCTCAATATAATGCAACCGATTTATATGAAAAATTAGGTTATATTTTTAAAGACGGCGGTGTTGTAAAAATACAAGCAAAACAATATTCCGGTTTAACACATTATCCGAAACCTGCTTCAGGCGGTAATTGGCCTGCAAATTATTGGGAAGATTATCACAGATATTCGCTTCAGGCAGATTACAACAAATTATTTTCAAGGTCGGAACTTTCTTTAAAAATTTATGAAAATTGGGGAGAACATAAATTTTCAACCAATTTTCATTCAAAGGATTCTTTAATAGGTGCACTTGCAAATTATGATATTGAAATAGGTGAAAAAGACATATTAAAAACAGGTGCGGAATTCAGACAGCAGGAAGGGAAACTTGTCGATAAACCGGTGCCGTCACCTATGAAATTAGGCAGTTGGAAAACTTCAAGCTGGGCAATATTTGCTTTGGACAAACATAACTTTACAGATAATTTTTCCGCAGTTGCAGGGGCAAGATATAACAACGACGAAATATCTGGTGATTTTGTTGCTGCAAGGGCAGGGTTGGAATATGAATTTATAAAAGATATGTTTTTAAAGGGCTTATACAGCAGAGCATTCAGAAGCCCGTATTTGAATGAATTGTATCTGCTACCTACAAGTAATGAAAATTTAAAACCTGAAGTAATCAATAATTATGAAGTAGGTTTTGACATAAAAAAAGAAGATTTTACTTTTAATATTACCGGGTTTGTAATGAAAGGTGATAATTTAATTCAGGTTGAAAAAGGAAAATTCAGAAATGCAGGAGATTACGAATTTAAAGGTTCGGAAATTGTTGCGGGTTATGTTTTTAATAAATATGTAAATGCAAAAGCCGGATATACTTATTTTAATGCTGGCAAACATACACAAGGCAGGCCCGAACAAAAAATAGATACCGAAGTTAATTTTAAAGTAAATAAATGGAGCTTAACATTAAACGGCATGTATGTAGGTGAATATTATGCCGCAGATAATAAACAAAACAGATTGAATGATTTTACCGTAGTAAATGCAAAACTTGCTTACGAAGTAAATACGAATATAAAATTATTTGTTAACGGGCAGAACTTAACAAACCAAGATTACGAAATATTTATCGACAGGCAAACCGATGCTTTTCCTGTTATGCAAATGCCCGGTGCTGCCGTATATTTCGGCACGGAAATTAAATTTTAATACAAATTAACTTATACAACATATTGATTAAAACACAATATAAAATACTTTATATTGTGTTTTTCTTATTGACAAATTAAAAAATAAAAAATATAATCAATTCATATTTTGAAAATTTTGTTGGTGTTTTTTTACAAACTTAATAGGAAATTCCGTTAAAATCGGAAGCACTCCCGGTGCTGTGATAGGGGACGAAAAACTTTTAATCAAAACAATCACTGCTTATTTTTAAGCGGGAAGATAAAGTTCAGTAGGTTATTACCCTTAAGCCAGAAGACCTGCCAATAAATACATATCGCTTATAAAAGTTGTCGAGGAATAACTTTTTATAATATTAATGGAAACAAGAAAATCAGGGTGCATTTCCATATTTATGTAAAAATAAAAATTTTTTGATAAATAGGAGAAATGCAAAATGGAACAAATCCTTTCGGTTTTTGATTGTATTCTAAAAAGAGACGGCAAACAGGAAAAATTCAATTCCAAAAAAATCCAACAGGCAATTTTAAAGGCAGGTCAGGCAACGGGCGAATTTGATGAGCAGACAGCTTCAAAATTAACGGTTAAAGTTTTGAGTATTGCACAGGAAACCGTCAGTAACGGGAAACCTACCGTTGAACAAATACAGGATATCGTTGAAGAAGTTTTATTAAATTCTCCTTATAAAGCATCGGCAAAAGCATACATTATATACAGAGACCAACATTCAAAAATAAGAGATGTTATTTCAAATTTCAATATTGATTTGGTTGACCAATATTTATCAAAAAAAGACTGGCAGGTAAAAGAAAACAGCAATATGTCGTATTCGTTGCAGGGATTAAACAACTATATATCTTCCGAAGTCAGCAAAGCTTATTGGTTAAATAAAATTTATCCTAATGAAATAAAACAGGCACACACCGAAGGCGATTTACACATACACGATTTGGGAATTCTCGGTGTATACTGTGTAGGTTGGGATTTATACGATTTATTGGTTACCGGATTTAAAGGTGTTGCAGGTAAAATTGAATCTTATCCGGCAAAACATTTTAAAAGTGCATTGGGGCAAATTGTAAATTTCTTTTTTACCTTACAGGGTGAAGCTGCAGGTGCACAGGCATTTTCAAGTTTTGATACATTGCTTGCACCGTTTATTGCCTATGACAATTTATCTTTTAAAGAAGTAAAGCAGGCATTACAGGAATTTTTGTTTAATTTGAATGTTCCCACAAGAGTAGGTTTTCAATCTCCTTTTACAAATTTAACTTTTGACTTAAAAGTTCCAAAACACTATAAAGACGAAGCCGTAATTATCGGCGGAAAACCGCAGGATAAAACTTACGGACAGTTCCAAAAAGAAATGGATATTTTAAACAAAGCATTTTTGGAAGTTATGCTTGAAGGCGATGCAAAAGGAAGAGTTTTCAGCTTTCCTATCCCCACATACAATATAGGAAAAGATTTTGATTGGGACAACCCCGAACTTAAATTGTTATGGGAAATAACGGCAAAATACGGTATCCCCTACTTTGCAAATTTTGTCAATTCCGATATGGACCCCGACGATGCAAGAAGTATGTGCTGCAGACTAAGAATAGATAACAGAGAACTTAGAAGAAGAGGCGGCGGGCTTTTCGGAGCATCACCTTTAACAGGTTCAATAGGTGTTGTTACTTTGAGTATGCCGAGGTTAGGATATTTGGCAAAAGATGAAAAAGATTTTTTTGAAAAACTTGAAAAATTGATGAACATTGCAAAAGACAGTTTGGAAATAAAAAGAAAAGTTTTGGAAAAGCTTACAGACCAAAACCTTTACCCGTATATGAGTTTTTATTTAAGGAACATAAAACAAAGATTCAATTGCTATTGGAAAAACCATTTTTCAACAATCGGTGTTTTAGGTATGAACGAATGTTGCTTAAACTTTTTAAAAGAAAACATTGCAAGTGATAAAGGTAAAAATTTTGCTTTAAAAGTTTTAAATTTTATGAGAGATAAAATGCAAAGCTTTCAGGAAGAAACAGGCAACATTTATAATTTGGAAGCAACACCTGCGGAAGGAACATCTTATCGGCTTGCAAAAATAGACAGACAAAAATATTCCGATATTATTTTTGCAAATATGGAAGCCGTTAAACAAAATAATCCTCCGTTTTATACAAATTCAACACAGTTACCTGTAAATTATACCGACGATTTATTTGAAATTTTACAATTACAACACGAAATACAATCTTTGTATACCGGCGGAACGGTTCAACACATGTTTATAGGAGAACAAATCACAAACACCGAAGCTATGAAAAACTTTATAAAAACAGCTTTTACAAATTATAAGTTGCCGTATATGTCCATTACACCTACATTCAGTGTATGTCCCAACGACGGGTATTTAAACGGTGAAGTAAAAGTTTGCCCTCATTGCGGAGCAGCCTGTGAAGTGTATTCGAGAGTTGTAGGATATTTAAGACCTGTTTCTCAATGGAACGACGGCAAACAGGAAGAATATAAAATAAGAAAAGTAGCAAACATGTAAAATTGCCTTCGGCAATTTTACGGATGGATAGAAGTATAGAAGAATAGAGGGATAGAAGTATAACGACAAACAACAAACAATAAGAAAAACAAAGTATATCAAAAAATGGCATTGCAGACTTGATCCGCATCTATAGATATAAAAGTTTCTCTTTGTTGTCATTGTGAGCAACCATAGGTTGTGTGGCAATCTATTTCGTGAAGTCGTTTCTATACATCCATACTTCCATACATCTATACATCAAAAAACACGGAGTGTTTTATCATGAGAATAGGCGGACTTCAAAAATTTTCATTTATAGATTATCCGGGCAAAACAGCTGCAATTATTTTTACACAAGGTTGTAATTTTAAATGCGGTTATTGTCATAACCCGCAACTTGTTTATCCTTCTTTATTTAAAGTTTCAATACAGGAAGAAGAAATTTTTGCTTTTCTTGAAAGCAGAAAAAATCAGTTGGACGGGGTTGTAATAACAGGCGGTGAACCTACATTACAACCAGATTTAATAGATTTTATAACAAAAGTAAAGGATATGGGCTTTTTGATAAAACTTGATACTAACGGGTCAAACCCTAAAGTTTTAGAACAAATAATAAAACAAAAATTAGTAAATTTTATTGCAATGGATATTAAGGCACCGTTTGACAAATATAATTCGGTTTGTTGTGTTCCGGTAAACATTGAAAATATAAAACTCAGTATAAATTTAATTAAAAAATCCGGTATAAACTTTTTGTTTAGAACAACTTACGACAAAACAAAATTGTTTGATAAAGATATTCAAACAATGACAGATTTTTTAAATGTTGCAGGTTTTTATAAAATACAAAAATGCAACCCGGTTATATACCATTCACATATAAACTAAACAATTTTTGCAAAATTTCTACTCTTTTTGTAGAATTACCTACAAACAAGGAGGTAAATTATGAACAACGAAAACAACAACAAAAAAAACGTATCTTTTATTGAAGAACCGAACAAATTATCACATATAAAAAATGTTATAGCAATTGTAAGCGGTAAAGGCGGTGTAGGTAAAAGTATTGTTACATCAATGCTTGCTTGTTCAATTTCCAAAAAAGGTTATAAAACCGCAATTATGGATGCCGATATAACAGGTCCTTCAATACCTAAGAGTTTCGGTGTGACGAATTTAAAACCTATTAACGGTGACGGCGGATTTTTCCCTGTTAAAACAAAAAACGGAACAGATATAATGTCAATAAATTTACTGCTTGAAAATGAAACCGACCCGGTTATATGGAGAGGTCCTGTAATTACGGGTGTTATAAAACAGTTTTGGAAAGATGTTATTTGGGGTGATATCGATTATATGTTTATAGATATGCCCCCGGGAACTGGAGACGTCCCGTTAACCGTTTTTCAAACAATACCGGTAACCGGTATTATTATTGTAACTTCCCCTCAGGAACTTGTTTCAATGGTTGTTGAAAAGGCCGTTAATATGGCTAAAATGATGAATATTCCTATTTTGGCTTTAGTTGAAAATATGAGCTATGTTAAATGCCCGGATTGTTCAAAAGAAATTGAATTGTTCGGTAAAAGCCATATAACCGAAACTGCAAAAAAATTCAATATTACCGTAACCGATAAAATGCCTATTGATACAAATATTGCAGCAACTTGCGATAAAGGTGAAATTGAAAATATACAAACCGGGTATTTAAAAAACACTTTAAATAAAATTGAAAGTTTATCGGCTAACTAATTGTTTAACAAAATATTTGAATACTCGTAATCAAGCATTTTTTCAATTGCTTTATAATTAGGCATTATTTTTTGTATAAAGTCATAAAATTGTTTTGAATGCCCGATAAAAAGCAAATGGGTAAGTTCGTGCAGAACCACATATTCAATACATTCGGGTCTTGTTTTATAAAGCAACAGGTTTAAAGTTATTTTTTTATCTTTGGGAACACAACTGCCCCACTTACTTTTTAAAACTTTTGCTTTTAATACAGGTTTTATAATATTGTATTTTTGAATTTCAGGATAATATTTATCAAGAATAATTTCAAAATATTTTAAAGCGGTTTCATAAAAATATTTTTCATATTGTTTCTTTATATAATCGTTATCCTGATATTTTTTAGAATAAATACAAATAGTAAAACCGTCATTTATTACTTTATCAACGTTGCTTTTATAAACAAAAACAATATATTTAGTCCCCAATATTGCGGCAACACCACCGTGACAAATATTATCTGCTATTGTGTCGTTATCTTTAAATTTAAGAATTGTTTTTTCTATCCATTTTTTATGTCCGGCAAGGAATTTTGAAATTTCATTAAAGTCGGTTCTTAAAGAAGCCGACACTTCTACGGAAGTATCGGGTAATATTTTCAAATATATATTTCTTATTTTTTTTCTTTTAACGGTAACATTAATAATTTTTCCGTTAAGTAATTGTAATTGAATAATTTCCGTCATTTATTTAAACAAATTTCTCTGTAATTGCAGTATTTACACAAATAGCTTTTCTGAGTTTTTTCAAAGCATTCTTTGTCTTTTGGAATATTTTTAT
>NZ_CACWEU010000020.1:0-6324 GCF_902760015.1 Candidatus Ruminimicrobium bovinum | reverse complement strand
TTTTTTATTTTAATTTTTTTATTTATAAATGCAGTCGTTTTTTCCGAACAAACAAATAAAGGACCGCAACAAACATTAACTTTAATAAACGAAGGTAAAAACGACGAGGCGATAGCACAAATAAAAAATGATTTGCTTCAAAAAGAAACTGCGGATAAATACATTTTGATAGCTATTGCTTATATTGAAGAAGAACAATTTTTTTTAGCGGAAGAAAGTTTAAACAAAGCTCTTTCTTTACAACCCAAGGCCGTTCCCGCATACTATATGCTTGCAATGCTTTATGAAAAACAAAAACTTTGGGATAAAGCAATACAAAAATGGGAAAATATTTGTAAATATACTAAAAATGAAAAATTAAAAGAATTGGCACAAAAACATTTGGAACAATTAAAAGGTGATTTATGAAAATAAAATTTTATTTTCTTCTTTTAATTGCATTTTGCTTTTCGGGATGTGTTTCTTCAAGTGCCGTATATAAACAGGATTACGATTTTTCAAAAATAAAAAATGTTTACGTGGAAAACGGTTCTTATTCGTCACAAACACAGGCAATAAGGGACTCCATTATAAAACAATTGATGTCAAAAGGTTTTAATTTAAAAGCTTCAAGTGCCGAAGCCGATATTATAGTTGATTATTCAATAACCGAATATCAACCGGGTAAAAAGTATTTAATTCATAAAGATGAACCGTATCCGTATCGTGAACCGATACACCACGGGCCAAGGCATACAAATACGGTTATTGTCCATAACGACCCTGTAGAAGTCAGCGGTTCTTCCGTCTATGATTTGGGAACGGCTTTCGGTGTTGATAATGCAACGGTTATTGCAAGTAATGCAACAGTAGGTGTTTCTTTAACAATAAAAGATGTTGCTACAAAGGATATTATTTGGACAAACTCTTATACTTATGAAGGGCTTGATTTAACTTCGGCTGTTGACGGTGTAATAAGATATATATTAAAAGCTTTTCCTCCTCCTCCGGAACAAATTAAAAATTAAAGGAGAATTATTATGAAAAAATTTTTACTTCCGGCTTTACTTGTAAGTTTTATTTGCGGTAATTTATTTGCAATTTCGGTTACCATATACAACAACGATTTGGCACTTATAAAAGATAAAAAAGAAGTTACTTTAAAAAAAGGTATTCAAAAAATAGAAATAGATAATGTTGCAACAAACATAGACCCTACATCCGTGTTGCCTAAATTTTCACATTCCTCCGACAAAATAAAAATAAACGAGCAAAATTTCGACTACGATTTGGTAAATACAAATAAACTTTTACAACAATACATAGGTAAAGATATTGAAATAGAAAAAGAATCATCCGGTTCCAAAAAAGAAGTTGTCTCCGGCACTCTTTTAGCCGTTAACGGCGGAATGGTTCTGCAAACAAAAGATAAAATTATTCTTAATCCGAAAGGGGAAGTTTCATTGCCAAAATTGCCGGAAGGGCTTCGTTTAAAACCTACTTTGTCATGGGTAATAGACAGCCGTTTTGAAGGTAATAATAATTTGGAATTTACTTATCAAACAAGCGGTATTTCTTGGGTAAGTGATTATATAGTAGTGTTGGCAGATAACGATTCAAGTTTGGATATTACCGGTTGGGTTACAATAAACAACTATTCCGGTGCAACTTACAATGATGCAAAATTAAAACTTGTTGCAGGTGATGTAAATATAGTTAGGGAACAACCCAGACGGCTTTATGCCGCAAAAAATGTTATGGCAGTATCGGCACAAGCTATGGATGAAGCCGGCGGTTTTGAAGAAAGAGGTCTTTTCGAATATCACATATATGATTTATCAAGACAAACTACAATAAAAAACAATGAAAAAAAACAAATACAATTAATGACGGCACAAAAAGTTCCGGCAAAAAAGAAATATATTTATAATGCATATACCGATGCAGGTAAGGTGTTTACTTATTTATCTTTTAAAAATGATAAAAAATCAAATTTAGGTATAGCTTTACCGAAAGGAAAAGTGCGGGTTTATAAAACCGATGCGGAAGCATTGGAATTTATAGGCGAGGATAAAATAGACCATACACCCGAAAATAAAGATATGGATTTAAAGTTGGGTAAAGTTTTTGATGTGGCGGTTACAAGAACACAAAAAGAATATAAAAAGCTTTCTTCAACATCACATCAGGAAAGTTATGTTATAGAATTTACTAATTCAAAAAAAGAAGATATTGAAATTGAGGTTGAAGAAAATTTAGGTGTAAGTTGGAAAATAACCGAAAGTTCCGATAAATATACAAAAAAGAATTCTAATGTAATAGTTTTTAAAATAAAAGTTCCGGCAGGTAAAACTTATAATGTATCATATACGGTAAAATACCAATGAAAAAAATAAATATATCAAAAAAAATCGACCATACATTGTTGGCTCCAAATGCTACATTGGAACAATTTAAAAAGTTGTGTGACGAAGCAGTTGAAAACGAATTTTATTCTGTATGTGTTCCGCCGTTTATGGTAAAAAGCTGTAAAAAATGTTTGGCAGATACCGATATAAAAATTTGCACTGTTGTAGGGTTTCCGTTGGGGTATAATTCTTATTTAACAAAAATGGTTGAAGCAAAAGAACTTATAAATAACGGTGCGGATGAAATTGATGCCGTTATAAATATATCGGCATTAAAATCTGGAGATTTTGATTTTATCAATAAGGAAGTAAAAAGTTTAAGGCAGGCATGCGGTAAAAATATTTTAAAAATAATAATAGAAACTGCTTATTTAACGGATAAAGAAAAAACGGAAGTTTCAAAAATTATTTTGAAAAACGGAGCCGATTTTATAAAAACATCAACGGGCTTTGCTCCGTCGGGTGCAAAAATAGAAGATGTAAAATTAATAAAATCCGTAGTCGGTAAAAATATAAGAATAAAAGCTGCAGGCGGAATTTCAACTTATGAACAAGCCGTAGCAATGATTGATGCCGGTGCAAGCAGAATAGGTAGCTCTAAAAGTTTAAATATTGTAAAATAATAAAAATTGCTTTCAGCAATTTTTGAAGATTAGAAGATTGGAAGAAAAAGAGAAAAAAGTTTTTTTAGTTTGTCATTCCCGAAGGTTTCTGTCGGGAATCCAAGTTGTTTTTGTTGTCATTTCGACGAGTAAAACAAGGAGAAATCTCGTCGTTGTTCTTTAAAAATATTTTTAAAATTAATTATTTCAAAAGAAAATTTTAAAAGTATTTGTAATTAATTATAAATTTTACATTATAAATTGTAAATTGCCGTTTTAGGGGGAAATGTGGATATACCAGAATTGAAAAAAATTGCCGTTGAAGTAAGAAAAGATATAATAAAAATGTTGGAACTTGCCGGCTCCGGTCATCCCGGCGGAAGTTTATCATCGGTAGAATTATTGGTTGACTTATATTATAACCATATAAATTTTAATCCTAAAAATCCCAAAGCACAAGACAGGGATTATTTTATATTATCAAAAGGGCATGTTTGCCCGGTTTTATATGCTGTTCTTGCACGGCTTGATTGTTTTTGTTGTGATGAATTATGCACGTTAAGAAAAGCAGGCAGCAGGTTACAGGGTCATCCCGCGGCAGATAAACATTTACCCGGAATAGAAATTTCAACGGGTTCTTTAGGTTACGGGCTTTCAATAGGTGCGGGAATTGCAAAAGGTATGAAAACTTTAAAACAAAATAACAGAGTTTATGTTCTTATGGGCGACGGGGAACAACAGGAAGGCAGCGTTTGGGAAGCGGCAATGGCAGCACCTCATTTTAAATTGGATAATTTATGTGCAATTTTGGACTATAACGGTTTACAAATCGACGGACAGGTAAAAGATATTTTAAATATTGACCCTGTTGCCGATAAATATAAAGCATTCGGTTGGAATGTAATAACAATAGACGGTCATAACTTTGAACAGGTTGATAATGCATATATTCAGGCAAAACAATGTAAAGATAAACCTACAATAATAATAGCAAAAACCGTAAAAGGCAAAGGTGTATCTTTTATGGAAAATGTTGCCGATTGGCACGGAAAAGCTCCGTCAAAGCAACAGGCAGAACAGGCAATAGCGGAAATAGAAAATAATAAATAAAAAATATAGAGGGTGTTATGGTTAATATTTACGGAAATAAAGCAACAAGGTTCGGTTTCGGAGATGCACTTATTGAATTGGGCAGAAAAGATGAAAAAATATTTGTATTGGGTGCAGATACCGCAGCTTCGGTTGCAATAAACGGTTTTCAAAAAGAGTTTCCCAACAGGTTTATAAATGTCGGTATTGCAGAAACAAATTTGTTAGGTATGGCTGCAGGGCTTTCGGTTGCCGGCTTTATTCCGTTTGCCGCAACTTACGGTGTATTTGCAAGCGGAAGGCCATGGGAACAAATAAGAACAACTATTTGTTATTCAAACTTAAATGTTAAAATAGGCGGTTCTCACTCGGGTTTAATGGTAGGTTATGACGGTGCAACCCACCAGGCATTGGAAGAAATTTCAATAATGAGGTGCTTGCCTCACATGACGGTAATTGTTCCGTGTGATGTTGTTGAAACAAAAAAAGCAACAATGGCATCCGCTTATTATCCCGGTCCTGTTTATATAAGGTACGGTAGGGAAACAATTCCTACAATAACTCAAGAATCCGACAAATTTGAAATAGGTAAAGCAAATGTTCTTAAAGAAGGAACGGATGTTTGCATAGCAGCTTGCGGAACAATGGTATATGAGGCATTATCGGCAAGTGAAATGTTGGAAAAAGAGGGAATAAAAGCACAAGTTTTAAATATACATACAATAAAACCGATAGATAAACAGGCAATTATTGACAGTTGCAAAAAGTGCGGTGCAATAGTTACTGCGGAAGAACACCAAATATTCGGCGGTTTCGGAAGTGCCGTTGCTGAGGTTGTCGTTCAAAATTGCCCCGTTCCTATGGAATTTGTTGGAATAAACGATACTTTCGGTGAATCGGGCAAACCGGCGGACTTAATGGTAAAATATCACTTAAAAGATGTAGATATTGTTGCTGCCGCAAGAAAAGCCCTTGCAAGAAAGAAATAATTTCATTATTAATTTGTTAAATATAATGGAATAAAAATATTTTTTATGATATAATCAAACTTGTTGTAATCAGCAGGTATGGTTGTTTGTCGTTAAACCCTCAGCTCTCAGCTAAGAATACGAAGTATTCGTTCTCAGCTCTCAGCTGTCGTTATAAAAGTTTTTGGGATCCGCAAGGATGCACTTTTGTTTAGGCAAAAGGCAAGCAAAACCAAAAACAGTTCGTGATAGAAATAGAATATTGAAGCTCGCTACTTTAATATTTTATTTTCGAGTGTTTAATGTCCTACTATGAGGTAGATATTAAACCACGGCTGTTTGTTTATGGTGCTTTGCTTGCTCATAGATAAATCAGCCGTTTTTCTTTTGCCTGTCAACAAACATTCCTTTTAAAAATCCCAAAAAAAAATAAAAAAGTTCTTTGTCGTTAATTATTTTTTTGAGGTTGTTGTCCATACATCTATTCATCTTTACATCTATACCTCAAAAATTTGCAAAGCAAATTTTTTGTGGCTGTTTTGGTTATACCCTCATCTTGAATAACCAATTCAGCTGTCACGGCTGTTTGTTTTATGTCTTTCAAACTTCATAAATCAAACAGCCGTCCAAAGTTTTTTATTTAGTTTGTCGTTAGTCGTTTAGTCTGTCATTCCCGAAAGTATTTGTCGGGAATCCAAGTTCTTTTAGGTTATTAGTTTAAGGGCTATAGTTTTTTGTCATTGTGAATCTGCTTTAGCAGATGAAGAATCTGTCGTTTGTAGTTCAAACTGTTCAGCTATTCAGCTTATCAGCTCCTCAGCTGTTATTGTAGTTAACCTCAGCTCTAAGCTGTAGTTACAAATTGTAGTTAAGTTGTTTGTCGTTAGTTTGTTATTGCTGTTTGTAGTTGTTTTTAAACTCTCAGCTCTCAGCTGTCGTTATAAAAGTTTTTGGGATCCGCAAGGATGCACTTTTGTTTAGGCAAAAGGCAAGCAAAACCAAAAGCAGTCCGTATAGAAATAAGATATTTAAGCTCGCTACTTTTATGTCTTATTTTTAAGTGTTTAATGCCTGCTATAAGTGGGCATTAAACTACGGCTGTATATTCCGTATATTTCTAATTTTACGGAATATCCGGTTGTTTGTTTTGCTTGAAAGTCTATCAAAAACATTCCTTTTAAAAATCCCAAATTTAATTGTCATTCCCGAAGGCAGTAATCGGGAATCAAAGTTTTTAAGTCGTTTTAGTTTGTAGTTTGTCGTTATAAAACAGGTATG
>NZ_CACWEU010000019.1:0-5911 GCF_902760015.1 Candidatus Ruminimicrobium bovinum | reverse complement strand
TTGTAAGCGGAACAAATTGAACAGGCAACTTATATTTATCCGCTAATTTGATTCCTAATTTCCCTTCGAAATAACAGGCAATTCCTATTATTGCTTTCGGCTTTTGATTTTCAATAATTTGTTGTATTGCTCTGCCGCCTTTCATTATGTAAATTTTTTCATATCCCAAAGATTGTGCAAAAGAAACAATATGCCCTATTTTACAACCGTTACATTTTGCACAGGAATAAAAAAAACCTTCATCTTTTGCTTTACATACGGCAGTATTTCGCATACAATGCGGAATAAATATAAACCTGTCTTTAAAACCAACAGTTTTAAATTTATTCAACATCGAAGCATTTTTTTTACTAACAAATATTTTGTAATTTGTTTCGTTTATTTTTTTTAATTTAAAACAAAGTTTCATAATCTTTATATTATATCAAATATTTACGTAAAAACGGCAATTTATAACGACAGCTGAGGAGCCGAATGGCAATGTATAATTTACAATGCAGAATGTAAATTAACGACGAACGGCAAAAATTACAAGCAATTTTTAGCTGAGGGTTTGAGGGCTGAGAAGCTGAGGGATAAGAGTTTACAAGAATAACTTATTTTGTAAATTCAAATTCAAAATTACCTATTTTGACAGTATCACCTGTTTTACATCCTTTTTGTTCAAGTGCAAGTTCTATACCCATCTTTTTCAAAATATTTTGAAACCTTCTTAGCGCTTCTTCTTCATTAAATTTTGTCATAGCGGCTAAAGTTTCAACCTTACTTCCGGTAACTACAAAAAAACCTTCATCTTCTTTAGTTACGGTAAATTCAGGTTCATATATATATTTTTTTACCGGAATAGTATCAATCTGTTCATCATCATCTACAGGTATTTGTGTAAGTTTAAAAACATCATATAAAAGTTCTTTTATACCTTCTTTTGTCATATTTGACATTGTATATATTTTTTTATTTTTAACTTTCTTTTTAAAAGTTTTTATGTTACCTCGTGCCGAAGGAATATCGGTTTTATTTAATACTATTACGCTATGTTTTTTTGACAAAAATTTTGAATATTTTTTAAGTTCTTTCTGTAAAATTTTATAAGAGTTATAAGGATCCGTTCCGTCAAAACCGCTTATATCTATCATATAAATTAAAACCTTTGTTCTTTTTATATGCCTTAAAAATTCAAGTCCAAGCCCTTTACCTTGGCTTGCACCTTCTATAATTCCGGGAATATCGGCTATAACCATTTGTTTATCGTCCAAATTAACAACCCCCAAATTCGGTTCAAGTGTTGTAAAAGGATAATCTGCTATTTTAGGACGAGCAGAACTTACTACCGAAAGGAAAGTTGATTTACCTGCATTAGGAAAGCCCACCAAACCGACATCGGCTATTAACCGAAGCTCTAAAGAAATTTCCGCCTGTTCCCCCGGTTCACCCTTCTCGGCAATTCTGGGGGCTGAATTATTTTGAGTTTTAAAAGAAGCATTTCCTCTGCCGCCTCTACCGCCTTTTGCAACAAGAATTTTTTGTCCTAATTCTTTTAAATCCGCAATAACTTCACCGTTTTTATAAACAATCGTTCCGACAGGAACCTTTATAGTTAAATCGTCGCCGTATTTACCGTATTTATCACTGCCTTGTCCTTTATTACCGTTACCGGCAGCAAGTTTAAACCTGTATGACAAATCAAGTAAAGTTATTTTTTTGTTATCCGTTTCAATATAAACATCTCCGCCTTTACCGCCGTTACCGCCATCCGGTCCTCCAAGCGGAACAAACTTTTCTCTTCTAAAAGAAATACAGCCGTCGCCACCGCGACCGGCTGTAACAAAAATTTTTGCTTTATCTATAAACATTGTTTTTTACTTTATAGGGTCAACATTTACAAAACATCTGTCTTCGGCTTTTCTGACAAACTTAACAACACCGTCTATTTTTGCAAATATTGTATTATCCTTACCCATACCTACATTTACTCCGGGATGGAATTTTGTTCCTCTTTGACGAATTATTATAGCACCTGCTTTTGCTATTTGATCGCCGTATATCTTAACACCTAATCTTTTACCTTGTGAATCCCTACCGTTACTTGTGGAACCTTGTCCTTTTACATGTGCCATTTTATTTCTCCTAAAACAAACTACCCTTTAATATCTACAATTTCTAATTCGGTAACATACTGTCTGTGTCCCTGCATTTTTTTATAACCGTTTTTTGCTTTCTTTTTAAATACAAGAACTTTAG
This sequence comes from Candidatus Ruminimicrobium bovinum, assembly GCF_902760015.1. Lineage (NCBI taxonomy): Bacteria > Pseudomonadati > Elusimicrobiota > Endomicrobiia > Endomicrobiales > Endomicrobiaceae > Candidatus Ruminimicrobium > Candidatus Ruminimicrobium bovinum. The sequence goes on along the minus strand of NZ_CACWEU010000019.1, from coordinate 3,670 downwards.
GTAACCTTTTTTGCCTTACAACTTTAGCAACAACCGTTGCACCTTCAACCGTCGGTCTGCCTACCATTGCTTTATCTCCGTCGGAAATCATCAAAACCTGGTCCAAAACAACTTCTTTGCCGGCTTCGGCTTCCAACTTTTCAACAACAACATTTAGACCTTTTTCTACTCTATACTGCTTTCCGCCTGTCATTATTATTGCATACATAGTAAATACTCCTTCTATAATCCGTATAGTTTACAAAAATAAAAAAAAGATGTCAAGAAGAATTTTAACCCTCTATTATATTGACTGCGATATCAAGTAATGTTTCGTTTATTTTCATATATTGGTCAAGAATATCCAAATGAAGAGATGACGTTTCTATTGATTCTTTTAAACCTGCATGAAGTCTTGCAATATGTTTTGTTTTAAGTTCGTGAACTACCGATGTAAGTTTGTTTATGTCATAACTTAATTCGGCAGCAGATGTTTTATCATATTTAATAAAAGTATCAACCGTTTTTGAACAGTTTTTCCAAACAATATTGTGTAAATATTTTAAATCCTTTAAACCCTCATCGGAAAATTTTAAATTTCTTGTTAATTTTTCATGTGCTATATAAATAATATTTCTGTTTATAATATCGGCAATTTGCTCAAAATCGGCAACTATATACAATAAAACCGTTTCTTTTTGAGCTTGTTCGGATGAAAGTTTGTTCTGTGCAATTTTTGTAATATATGGAATTATTTCGTCGGTTAAATGTGAAATTTGCAAGCATTTATACTTTACTTTATCTATAACTATTTCATGCCTTGTTTTAAGCGTATTTATTGAATCTTTTACAACCTCCGAAAGTATCTCGGAAAGCCGTTCTATTTCTTTTTTTGACAAATCAAAAGCTTTATCGGTATCGTTAACATATTTTTCATCTATAAAAACGGTTCCGAAAGGTTGTTCTGCCGCGGAATCAGGATAAATAAACATAAAAAATTTATGAAGCAACGGTATAAGCGGCAATATTATAAATGCCGTAAATAAAGTAACCAAAGTATGTGACATTGCAATTTGTCGGGCAATATCTGTTGAAAAAACAAATTTTTCGGTAAAGAATTTAACAAAATATATCCAAGATAATTGTCCTTTATAAAATATAAAAGCTATAAAAGGATATACCAACAAAACACCTAATATTTGGTAACTTAAATGCCAAAACATTACTCTTTTACCGCTTCTTGGTTGGTTAATTGAAGCAACTATTGCGGTAAGGCATGTACCGATTTGTGCACCCAAACAAATACAAATTCCCTGTAACAAAGACAATATTCCCGACGATGCCAACACTATAACAATACCTACGGTTGCTCCGCTGCTTTGGCTGATTATTGTAAAAATTATTCCGAAAATTATCAAAAACAACGGCGAATTTATTTTTGCAATTGAAGCCAATAATTCGGTATTTAATGTTATCGGCAACATTGCTTCAGACATTAACTTCATACCGAAAAACAATAAACCGAAACCGAAAATAGCTTCACCGAATTCCACTAATTTTCTTCTTTTTGAGAAGAAAGAAATAAAATATCCGACCGCTGTTATCATTAAGGCATAATCAACCAATTTAAAAGCAACAAGCTGTCCGGTAACCGTTGAGCCGACAGAAGCACCTACGGTAACTGCCATTGCCTGAAAAAATGTCATAAGTCCGGCACTTGTAAGTGTAATTTGTAAAAGAAGTGTTGCAGTACTTGACTGATTAATACCCGTAACCAAAAGTCCGGTAAAAAAACCTTTTGTTCTTGTATTTGTAAATTTTGTAAGAATTGACCTTATATTTTGCCCTGCAATTTTTTGAAAAGCGGAATTTATTTTAAACATTCCGAAAAGCAGTAATGCACCGCCGCCAAGTATTGCCGCAATCATCATTAAAAGCCAATTTTTATTTAAAACCGAAACGGTAAAGTAAGTAGGATCGGCAAGAACATCATCGGCATTAACCAACACCGTTAAATTTTTATCCGTTTTTTGGTCTATAAATATTTTTGCTCTGGCACAACCGTCCTGATCCGTAAACAAACTTTGTTTGTTAAGGTTTATTAAAGCAATTTCATTATCATTTAAGTAATTACTTTTTGCAAGTATAAAATTGATTTTAACACCTTGAACGGGAACATTGTTTTTGTCGGTTAATAAAACGACAAAATCATCTTTTACATAGTTTCCCCTAAATGCAACTTGTTTATCACCGGAAAGTTTTGTTATTTTAAAATCATAACCGAAGCAAACAACGGGAACAAACAAAAGTAATAAAATTATTATTTTTTTCATTTGACTATTTTTTTATCGCTTATAAACATTCTTCTTATGGTTCTTAAAATTATTTCCATATCAAGAAAAACAGAAGCATTTTTTATATACCACAAATCATAAGCCAATCTTTTTTTTGCATCTCTATAAAAATTTTTCTTATTCTCTTCCGTAGGTTTATCTATTACAAGTGAAAAATTAGGAGCTTTATAGTTTAATTGAGCCCATCCGGTTATTCCGGGACGAACGATTGTTCTTAAAGGATGATTATCAATTAAAGAGTTTAAATATTCATATTCCTTTGTCCATAAAGGCCTGGGACCTACAAAGGAAGTATCACCGATAAATATATTTATTATTTGGGGAAATTCGTCAAGACGAAATTTTCTCAAAATTTTTCCCATTTTTGTTACATTTTCGGTTCCTTCAAACATCGTTTTAAATTTATAAATATATATCGTTTTACCTTTTAAACCGACTCTTTCCTGAACAAACAAGGGAAACTGTTTATCAACTATAAGTATAAGCAAATAAATTACAATTCCTGTCGTTAAACAAAAAGGCATTAATAATAAAGAACATGTAATATCAACTAACCTTTTTATAAAACTTTCTATTCTTATTCGTCTTGAACTTATATATTCCAAAAGCCATCTGTTATTATCAAGGGCAACACGCGGAACCCTTGAAAAAAGTTCTTCAAAAAAATCCAAATCGCTTTTTACTATTGCACCTTTAAAAAGTAAATTCTGTTGCCATTTTTGAGATGTCGCCAAAAGCTCGCTTGAAATTACAATAAAATTGATATCATTAATCTTGTTATAAATTGTATTTAAAATTTCATCCGTTACTTCCATTGAACTTAACAATACATCATAATTTGCATATTTGGACATTTCCGAAATTATTGTATCAAGCGTATGATTTTTACCCAATATAACAACTGTCGTTTTTTTTATGTTAAGCCGTATGTCTTTATAAATTTTTCTGCTTAAATAAACAAGAATAAAATATATTACAAGTGTTATAAGTAATACCGTTTTCGGTGTTGTTGCATGAAAAATTGCTGCCAAAAAATAAATTGAACCTGCGGAAAAGAAGAAATCTATAAAGAAAGCAACCATAATATTTTTATAGTCAAAAACTCTTCTGTTAATATATTTAAAATCGTAAAAAGAAAAAAGCCATAAAATAACAGCCGAAATTATAAAAGGAATTATTAAAATTTTTAAGTTTGAAATAAAAGAAACTTCCGTAAGTGCACCTGTTCTAAAAAAAAGGCCAAGCCCTATTGCTATCGAAAAAGATATTAAATCCAACAACAAAAAGAAAAAACTCATAAAAAAATTACTCCGACAAATTTGTCATACCCGAGCGTT
>NZ_CACWEU010000018.1:0-11087 GCF_902760015.1 Candidatus Ruminimicrobium bovinum | reverse complement strand
TTTTTTATACCAACAGATATAAAACAGCTATAAATATTTGAATATAAATCTGAGTGATAATTTTTTCTTGAACAATGATGAGGGACTTGTATTGTTTTTATTGTATTCCATAAATTTAAATTAGTATAAAAATTTTTTAAATCGTCAAAATATTCTATTGATTTAAAATCTCCCATATATAAACAATTTGGATTGTTAATATAACAATTTTTTCTATAACAAAAATTTTTTAAACAACAACATTTTTTATTAATTAGTGATACATTAATAGGAGTATTTTGTATTCCTGAAAAAAGTGGCATAGAGTAGGAATGTTGATCTTCTCCAAGTAAATTTATATATATTTCCTTACATTTTTTTATTCCTATATTTTCAACTATAATTTTTAATAAATTAAATTTCTTTAAATTTAAATTTATAAAAATATCTCTTAAATTTTCTTTGTTTATTCCTATTTTTTGTAAATTATTTTTAAAATTTTTATCTTTATCATAAAGTTCTTGAAGTTTTTCTATAAATTTATTTATAAAAATACTGCTCATATTCTGAATATTCAAATTATATGGAATATATAGGAATTTATTTAAATTATTATGAATACTATTTTCAATATTAATAATAAATTTTTTATTTTTGTTTGAGTAATTAACCGCAACAATAAAATTTTTATTATTACTAATTGAATTATTTTTTTCAATAATAGGCACATATTTTATTTGAGTTTTAAAGTTTTTATCTTTGTATGAATAAATTTCAGTATTTGTTATCAGTAATGATAATAAATTATTACCTACATTATCAGTTTTTCCAGTGGAAATATAATTGTATAAATATGCTTCAATAATGCTTTCATCAATTAATTGAGGAAGAAATAAATATTTTACTTCAGCATTTTTCATTAAATAATCAATTCCGTTAATATGATCTTCGTGTAAATGGGAAATAAAAATTGCATCTATTTCCGGTTGTTCTTTTTTCTGTTCAGTTTTCAAATTATCTAAATAACAATCAACTCTACTCTCTATAATATTTTTTTTAGTTTTTTTAATTTTATAACTTGTTAAAGTTCCGCAATCGTAAACCATATTAAAACTTTCAGTGTTATCATTATAAAGAGTTTCAGTATAAAAAGCACCTTGCCCAACAGGATGAATTATTCTTGTTAATTTCATAATAAATCTCCTTTTTGTTTTTATAGACTGCACATGATAAAGCATTCATAGTTGTAAATTTTTTTGTTTTTGGATTTTTAGAAAGGATTGATTTTGTTGAATTTTAGGCAAAATAAAAACGGCTGATTGCTTTGTGAATATAGAGAGACACAAAAACAACAGCCGTAGTTCCTTGCCCAAAAGGGCAAAGAACACTTGGTAAATATCATTAAGGGGATCAGCCAAAATAATATTTGCCTATGACGACTGTTTTTGGTCTCTATATTCTTTTGCCTAAACAAAAGCTATCCTTTCGGATACCAAAAACATTCAATATTAAGTTGTAATAACTACAGCTGATAAGCTAAGTGCTTAAAGCTGATAGTTGAACGACATACTACAAATTACTTTTTAATAAAATTTTCTCCTTTAATACAAATTCAACTTTGATTATATCAAAAACAATTTAACTTTAAAAAATTTTTATTGACAAACATAATGTTTTATATTATACTATTGTTGCTCTTAGAGAAGACATCATTTGTCTGATGTAAAGTCTCTAAGGGCTTTTTATTTTCATCTAAATCCCAAAATAATTTTCCTTGTTTGTCTTCTCCTACCGTTATGTAAACTTTGTATTCATTAAATTTTTTTGTTTCAATATTTTGAATCAACACCTTATTTGTAAAATAATGAAACTGTGTCATTTTATCTCTTCTTTCCTTATATTTAGGTGAAGAATTCTTATATATTGATGTTTTCAACACATTTAATAATACAGGCACTATTAGTAATTTTCTTTTATCTGCACTGAATGTTTTATACTTATCACGAGTTCTTCTATTTATTCTTATATTTTTAAATTTGCCAATGTCAAAAGTTTTTCCTTGAATATTTTTAGCAAAGTAACTTACAGCTTTTTCTCTTATTTCTTCTATATCTTTGCATGTTCCAAAATGTTGTTTTATTTCTTTTTCAGTTATTATTATTTTGTGTCGTTATATATTGCAAGTTCTTCATTAAGTTCTTGCCGATTTAAATTAAAAATTTCATAGAACTCTTCCGCACTGTTGATTATTCCTAAAAAGATTATATGTTCTTTGTTCATGATACTTTAAAAAATTATTTTTTACTTATAGTTAATAGCTTAGAGCTGACAATGGTGACAAACTATCATCTTTTTTATTTTATCAAAATTGAATTTGTTTGCATATATATTGTCGTAAAAAAAGAACGAACAGTTTAAGACGAACTGAAGTATTTTAAAGTTGCGGTGTACTTTTCGCGAAAGCGGTACATAAGATTTTAAAATACAAAAGTGTAGTCCAAACTATTCGTTCGTTATAGAAAATTTTATTTTTTAAATTTATTATTTAAATTTTTTCTTTAACTCATCAAGTTGCATTTTAAGTTCTTTCGGCAATCTGTCACCGAATTTGGCATAAAATTCTTCTATCAAAGGAATTTCTTTTTGCCATTCTTCTTTGGAAACTTTAAATAATTTTTCCAAAGTTTCTTTTGATATATCAAGTCCCGACAAATCCAAATCATCTACCTTCGGGAATAAGCCGATCTCTTTTTCTTGTGCATCAACTTTCCCTTCAATTCTGTCTATCATCCATTTTAATACACGAGAATTATCTCTAAATCCCGGCCACATATAGTTTCCGTCTTCATCTTTTCTGAACCAATTAACCATAAATATTTTAGGCAAAACTTTTGCTTTTTTCGTAAAGCTTAACCTATGACCGAAATAGTCTCCCATATTATAACCGCAGAACGGTAACATAGACATAGGATCCCTTCTAACCGTTCCAAGCTTTCCTCCAGCTGCAGCAGTCATCTCAGAACCTATAATTGATGCATCAAATACACCGTTTTCCCAACTTGTACTTTCGTATACCAAAGGAATTGTGGATTTTCTTCTGCCGCCGAAAATAATACCTGAAATAGGAACACCTTGCGGATCATCAAATTCCTTTGCAAGTGTAGGGCAATTATATGTTGAAACCGTAAACCTTGAATTTTTATGTGCTGCAACTTCGCACGAATTTTTGTCGTATTTTTTGCCGTGCCAATCAATTATGTTTTCAGGCATTTCCGAATACCCTTCCCACCACGGATTTTTTGTATCCGCATCAACGGCAGTATTCGTATATAATGTCGGGAAGAATTTGTTATTCTTTAATGTTTCTACCATTATAGGGTTTGTATTTTTACCTGTTCCGGGTGCTACACCGAAAAAGCCCATTTCCGGATTCATTGCATAAAGTCTTCCGTCGGGACCGACATTTATCCAAGCAATATCATCACCCAATGTCCAAACTTTATAACCTTTTAAAACAGGGTTTAATAATGCAAGATTTGTTTTTCCGCATGCTGACGGGAAAGAACCCAAAAAGTAAGTTTTTTTACCGTCGGGAGCTTCAACACCGATTATTATCATGTGTTCCGCAAGCCACCCCTCTTTATAACCCAAATAAGAACCGATTCTTAAAGAACAACATTTTTTACCGAGCAAAGCATTTCCGCCGTAGCCCGAACCGAAACTCATAACGAGGTTTTCCTGAGGGAAATGCATAATATATCTTCTTTCGGGGTTAACATCACCTATTGAGTGCATACCTTTAAAGAAATTTGTCGAATTTCCTATTTTATCTATTGCTACTTTACCTGTTCTTGTCATAATTCTCATACTAATTGCAACATAAACGGAATCCGTAACTTCAACACAACATTTTGAATAAGGAGATTTCGGACTACCCATAAGAAAAGGAATTACATACATAGTTCTTCCTTTCATACAACCTTTAAAGAGAGCATTTAATTTTGCTTTAGCTTCAGTCGGGTCCATCCAGTTATTGTTCGGACCTGCATCTTCTTTGTTCGGTAAACAAATAAAAGTTAATTGCTCAGTTCTTGCAACATCGTTAGGGTTTGATCTGTGCCAATATGCACCGTAAAATTCTTTTTGATTTAATTTTTCCAAAACGGGATGACCGTCAATTTGTTCCTTTTCACCGATTTCGGCTAATTTTTTACCTTCTTCTTCGGACCCGTCCATCCAATATACTTTGTCAGGTTGCATTAATGCAATCTGCTGGTCAACCCAATTTTGTAAAGGTGTTTTCATTTTCTCTATTTTCTCCTGAATATATTTTAAAATTTTTATTTATTTACGTCTTATGCCCAAACTTGTTTTTCTTCGGTAACGGTTTCTTTTTTCGTCGGATAAACATCTTCGGTCAATTCATTCGGACTAAACCAAAGCTGAATTTCTCTTTTTGCATCGTTTATATCCGACGAACAATGAACAACATTTTCCATCGTTCCGTCTTTAGATATTCTTCCGTAAGAACCTCTTATTGTCGTAGGTTCGGCATTTTCGGGGTTTGTTGCACCTACAATTTCTCTTAATTTTGATATTGCATTTTCCCCTTTATAAACAAAAGCAAATACTCTGTCATAAGGTGCTCCGCCGAAAGTTTTGCCTTGTATATAATCTATAACACCTTCAAAGAAAGGTTTCCCTTTAAGATGTTGATAATGTTGGCTTGCAAGTTCTCTTGAAACTTTAACAACTTTCGAACCTATTATATGAAAACCGCTTTGTGAAAGTTTTGTTAAAACATTTCCCGTTAAAGATTTTTTAACTCCGTCCGGTTTTATTAAAATTAAAGCATATTCTACAGCCATTTCGGTTAAACTCCTCTATTATAATAAATTGGCGGAGAGAAAGGGATTCGAACCCTTGTTACCGTTTCCGATAAACAGTCTTTCCAGGACTGCGCCTTAAACCAACTCGGCCATCTCTCCACGACATCTCTGCATTATACTAATTTTTACTGCAATAGTCTACTATAACTATTCTTTTTTAACCCATCCGCCACCGAGTGCTTTACAAAAATCTATAATTGAATTTATTTGATCTAATTGAGAATCCACCACTGATATTTGTGTTTGCAACAATGATCTTTCAACATCCAAAACATCAAGCAACGATGCTATACCGGCCTGTTCTCTTTTAATTGATATTTTATAACTTATTTCTAAAGCTTCTTCCTCTTTTAAACTTGTTTCAAGTATTTGTTTATTGAATCTGTTTGCCGTTATTGCATCCAAAATTTCTTTAAATGCCGTCTGTACGGTTTGCTTGTATGCTGCAAGTTCCTGATCATATTCTGCCTTTGCCGCCTTATAATTTCCTTTAACTTTTCCGCCCGTAAACAACGGAAAAGCCAAATCCGCCGAATAAGACCATGTATCGTTTTCGGATTTCAACAAATCTTCCAACTCGTAACTTGCATATCCCGCCATACCGGTTAATGTTATTGAAGGATACAGAATCGTTTTTGTACTTTTTACCTTATAATTTAATGCTTCCAACTGTTTCTGTGCCTGATAAATATCTGGTCTTTTTGAAATGACATCGGATGTTATGCCTTCGGGAATTTCCGGAATAAAAACTATGCTTTTCAAATCTTTTTTATCTTTATATTCCGCAGAAAAAATGTCTTTCGGAGTTTTACCCAATAAAACACTCAAGGAAGTTTTTACCGTTTCCAAAACATATTCCAAAGAATATACCTGCACCCTTACCGATTCCATTTCGGCTTCAACCCTTCTGAAATCAAGCTCGTTTACAACTCCGTTTTTAAATCTGCTTTGATAGACATTAAAACTTTCTTCTCTGGATTTCAATGTTTCTTGTGCTATTTCTGCTTGTGCTTGTAATGCCAACAACTTGAAATATGTTTTTGCAACCTCGGATGTTAAAGAAAGGACAACCGCATCCTTTCCCGCTTTTGTTGCCAAATATTGTGTTTTTGCACTTTTGCCGTCCTTATAATATCTTCCCCATAAGTCAAATTCATAACTCGCCGAAAGCCCCACCATATATCTGTCTGAAAGTATTCCGTATTTTTTAAGAGTATCAAAAGTTTTTGAATTTTGATATTGACCTACCAAACTGATTGACGGCCACTGGTTACCTCTGCTTAATGTTAAGTTTGCTTTTGCCTGTTCAATTCTTGCCATAGCCATTTGCAAGTCGCTGTTGTTCTCCAATGCTTCCTTTTCAAGTGCATTTAAAGTTTCGTCATTGAATATTTCCCACCATTTATCGGAAATTTCAACGGCTTTTGTTTGAACTTTCTCTGTTTTTACTTCACTGTCCGCGGCTTCTTCCTTAATTGCGGTTTTATAAGAATCCACAGGTTTATCCGTTGACGGACTTATACTTTCTTTAGGCATATCTATAACAGGAGTTTTATAACTTGCACAAGAACAAAATACCATACCAACACAAACCAAACATATTAAAAACTTTTTCATGCTTTTTATCTCCATATCAAAATCAATTTTTTTTGGATTTTTTTTCACTTATCTTAGAGATAAGAACAAAAAATAACGGAATAAATAACGGTGCAAGCAATGTGGCAAAAAACATACCTACAACAACGGCATTGCCAACCGAATGCCTGCTTGCAGCACCGGCACCCGAACTTATTGCCAAAGGAATACAACCTAAAATAAATGCAAGAGAAGTCATAACAACCGGTCTAAACCTCAACCTTACGGCTTCAATCGCCGAATCCATTAACGACTTTCCCTGTTCTCTCAACAAAACAGCAAACTCAACTATCAATATTGCATTTTTTGCCGAAAGACCTATCAAAGTAATAAGAGCAACCTGAAAATAAATATCGTTTTGAAGTCCTCTAAAATATGCCCCCACAAATGCACCAAACAGTGCAAACGGAACCGCACATATAACTGCAAACGGCAAACTCCACTTTTCATATTGAGCAGCCAAAATCAAAAATACAACTATTAAGCCCAACAATAAAACCGTTGCCGATGAGGAAGCCGTTATTTTTTGCTGATATGCCGTTCCTGTCCATGCCAAAGAATAATCTGTTCCCAATACGTTTTTTGCCGTTTCCTCTATGGCGGCAATCGCCTGCCCCGTACTGTAACCCGGTGCAGGGTTTGAAAACAAGTGTGCCGACGGGAACACATTAAACCTTTCAAGAATATCAACGCCGGTATTCTGTGATAATTTAACCAAAGATTGCAAAGATACCATTTCTCCCTTATCCGATTTTACATAAATTTTTGAAATATCGGATGCTTGAGCTCTAAATTCCCCGCGTGCCTGCATAATAACCTTAAAACATCTTCCCAACTTATTAAAATCATTTACATAAGCAGTTCCGAAAGTTCCCTGAATTGTAGCATATAAATTGTCTAAGGACACACCCATGGCTTTTGCCTTAACTTCATCGACATCAAGTTTCAATTGCGGTGTTGAAGCATCAAATGATGTATATGAATTAACCACCTCTTTTCTTTGACTTAATGCCTCTAACAATTCATACGTTTTTGCTTCCAAATCCTTTAATGTATTATCTCCCCTCGACTGAACATAAGCTTCAATACCGCCGGTTGTCGACATACCCATAATTGCAGGCGGGTTAAACATCATTGCAATACCTTCGGAAATATTTGAAGTTAATTCAATTGAAAGCTGAGTTATTATAGCTTGTGCCGAACTTTCTTTTGATTTTCTTTCTTCCCAGTCCTTTAACATTACAAAAAATGCACCGGCACTGTTTTTAGATGTAGAGCTTAACATATCAAAACCCGCAAGAGATAATTCCTGAACAATGTTTTCGTTTTTTAAAAGTATCTCTTCAGCTTTCTTTGCGGCATATATGGTTTTATTCAATGCCGTTGACGGATCAAGCATCAACACACCCATAACAACACCTTGATCCTCATCGGGAACCAAACTTGAAGGAACTTTATTAAATAAAAATACCGTTACGAGCAGAACGGAAACAATTACAACAAAAGCAATCAGTTTCTTTTCCAAAAAGAATTTTACTCTTTCAACATAAAAATTTGTTATTGCTAAAAATGTTTTGTCAAACCAATTGAAAAACTTATCCAATATTGAAGAAGATTTCTTTTCATCCAATAACATAACACAAAGAGCGGGTGTCAATGTCAAAGCGACTATACCAGACAAAATGACCGAAACGGCAATTGTTATTGCAAACTGTTTATACATTATCCCGGTAAAACCGCCGGTAAAAGCAACCGGAACAAACACTGCACACAAAACCAAAACTATTGCAATTACCGGGCCTGTAACCTGTTCCATAGCTTTTATCGTAGCTTCCCGGACGGAAAGTTTTTCCTCTTCCATAATTCTTTCAACATTTTCTATAACAACGATTGCATCATCAACAACTATACCTATTGCCAAAACGACACCGAACAATGTCAAAGTGTTTATGGAAAAGCCGAGTGCCAACATTCCGGCGAAAGCACCTATAATGGAAACAGGAACCGCCAAACAGGGAATAATTGTCGTTTTCCATTTTTTTAAGAATAAAAACACAACCAATACAACAAGAACTATTGCTTCAAACAACGTATGAACAACTTCGTGAATTGATGCTTTTATAACCTTTGTTGTATCATAAGGAATAGTATAGTCCATACCGTCCGGAAAATTTGCTTTCGCCTCTTCCATTTTTGCATCAACGGCTTCGGCAACTTTAACGGCATTTGCTCCCGGAGACAAATAAATACCTATAGGAACAGACGGAGACATGTTATTGTTAGACTGTATTTCGTAAGTTTGTGACCCCAACTCAACATCAGCTACATCCGATAATTTCAATGAACTTCCGTCGTTGTTTGACCTTAAAATAATATTTGCAAATTCTTCCGGAGTTTTTAATCTTCCCGGAGCTATTATTACATAAGACCTTTCCGTTGCACCGGCCGTCGGGAATTGACCAACCTTTCCTGCTGCCCTTTGTGCATTTTGTTCCTGAACCGCCTGCATAATATCATAAACCGTAATATTGAATTTGGACATTCTGTCAGGTTTTAACCATATTCTCATGGAATAATCGTTTGCGGTAAGAATCTTTGCATCTCCGATACCAGGAATTCTTTTCAGTTCATCAACAATATTTACAAGAGCATAATTTCCCATGTAAGTTGTATTCAACGAATTATTCGGAGAAATTATTGATATAAGTTTTAAAATGGAGGAAGACTGTTTTTCTACGGTAAGACCGTATCTTCTTACATCTTCGGGTAAACTTGCCTGGGCAACCTGAACCTTGTTATTGACATCTATAAGTGCTTTGTCAGGATCACTGCCGATGGCAAAAAATATATTCAATGACATATCGCCGTTACTTGTAGATACGGAGTTCATATACAACATATTTTCAACACCGTTTATTTTTTGTTCCAACGGTGCAGCAACGGTTTCGGCAACGACTTCGGCACTTGCCCCCGGATAACTTGCAGTAACACAAACCGAAGGAGGCGTAAGGTTAGGATATTGTTCTATCGGAAGATTTAAGATAGATATCCCTCCCACAAGAATTATCATAATGGAAATTACCATTGCAAAAACCGGTCTGTCTATAAAAAATTTGGAAAACATATTTTTTACCCCGATATATTATTTAGAGCCAACGGTATTCGTACTGCTTACCGTTGCACTGGCTGTATTAGTACTTGCATTGACCGTCCCCGTGCTAAGTGCCAAAGACGGATTTTGTTTCTTATAATAGGACAAGTAAGGTTCCGGCAGAACAAACTCTTTTTCTTCATAATTAATAGGCATTCCGGGCCTTACCTTGATGTTTCCGGCGGATACTACAAGTTCACCGCCCTCAAGACCTTCAAGAATAATTGCCATTGAATCTTTTATCACAGCATCTACAGGTTTTGCTTCAACCACATTGTTACTGCTTGTGTTAATAACATACACAACATTCTCGCCGGTAGGCAAACTGTTTACCGCACTTTGAGGAATTAACACGGCATTGTTAAATACAATACCTCTTAAAGAAACTTTAACAAATTGTCCCGGTGACAATATCATTTCATATTTCGGATTTGGAACTTCCAATTTTACGGCAAACGATGCGGTATTCATATCTTCAACACTGTCGAAGAAAATAATTTTTCCTTTATCCTTATAAATACTGTTATCCGGTAAAATTATATCCGCAAAAACTTCTTCCAATTTAATTTTTTGTGCTTTAAGTTGTTTTCCCAAGTTTGTAAGTTGGATACTCGGGATTGAAAAATTTACATGTAAAGGATTTATTTGAACCATTGTAGTTAATAAGGAATCGTTACCCATAACGGATATCAAGCTTCCTACGGAATGATTTTCTTTCCTTGCTATGCCCGAAATAGGAGCCTTAACTTTTGTATAATTAAAATTTATTTGAGCTTCGTCAACAACGGCTTTAGCCGCTTTATAATTGGCCTGAGCCTGTTCGTAAGCGGATAAAGAATCATCATAATCTTTTTGGCTTACGGCATTATCTTTTATGAGTTCCGCCATTCTGTCAAAATCTCTTTTTGTTCTTTGAACTTCAGTATTAACCTGTGCTAAAGATGCTTCGGCTTTTTCCAATGCGGCTTTATACTCTTCGGGGGCTATCGTAAACAGTACTTTGCCCTTTTGTACATATTCACCCTCGTTATACAACCTTTCCTTTAAAATTCCTCCGACCTGTGCCCTTATTTCAACATCCAAAGAGCCTGCAACCTGTGCAGGATATTCAATGTTCCACGGGATATCCATTTTTATACTCTTTGTTGCACTTACAAGCATTTGCGGCATATTCGTAGCTTGAGAAGCAGCGGAATCATCTTTACCTTTAGAACATGCTGCTGCTATAAAAACCGTCATAATAAGAATTGATAAAACCTTTAAACTTTTCATTTTACAACAACCCTCCAAATAATATTAAACATATATTGTTTAGTATAGCATTATTTTTTTAAAATTAAAAGTAGTTTGATAAGGTCAAAATAGATATTGCCGTTTTTTTATAAAATAAAAGAACGGAGAAAAGGAGATGAAAAAAGGAAAAACAAACAAAA
>NZ_CACWEU010000017.1:0-2076 GCF_902760015.1 Candidatus Ruminimicrobium bovinum | reverse complement strand
CCGCAGTATAATAAAGAGGTGTTTTTGTATCCGAAACAAAAGGTTTTATTTCCGGAAAATGTTTTTTAACAAGCTGATTATATCCCGAACAACAGGATGTTGTCATAAAACTTTTATTCTGTTTCATTCTTTCAACAAATTCTTTTGCTTCTTTTTGTGCCGTAACATCGGCACCTTTTGCAACTTCAAAAACATCATTAAATCCCGTTTGCATAATAGCCGTTTTAAGCTGGTAAAGATTACCGGGAAACTGTCCTGCTATTGAAGGAGCTATAAGAGCTATTACCTTTTTATCGGATGTTAAAGCTTTTAATATATCAATTATTTGACTTTTTTCATGAACGGCACCGAACGGACAAGAAGAAATGCATTTGCCGCAATAAATACATTTATCGTAATCAATAACGGCAAAACCCGTTTCATCTTTTTTTATTGCTCCCACGAAACAAACTTCTTCACAAGGAACTGTAATTTTTGCTATTGCTTTGTAAGGACAAGCTGAAATACACATTTTGCATTTTTTACATTTAAGCTCGTCTATACATGATTTTCCGTTATTAACGGATATTGCATTGAACTTGCATGCGGAAAGACATGGTCTGTCCACACATCCCTGACATAAATCCGTTACAAAAATTCTGTTGGTCAAACATCCTTTACACGCAGCTTGTAAAACCGTTAAATTTTTATTGTCTATGTTTTTTCGTTCAAGAGCACGTTTTGCATAAGTACTTAAAGAAACGGTCTCATCATCATCTTCTATCATAAAACCCAGCCCCGCAATTGTTCGGTCTTTTATTATTGCCCTTTCCTTGTATATGCAACATCTGTAAGGAACTTCCATTCCTTTCGGACGCATATTAAAAGGAATCAGTCTTATGTTTTCTTCAAAATTTTTTGAAAAAAAAGCTTTTATGATTCTTATTAAAATTTCTCTTTTTAATTGTTTTTTATTTCCCGCTGTATTCATAATTTATATAACTCCTAAACTTACAAATTACTTTCAAATAAACTGAACATTAACTTCTTTCAAGTATTTTTCTTTAATAATCTTTTCCATTTTTCTTATTACATTTTTTCTAATTTCTATTTCTATCGGCAATGTAGGATCGTAGTGTGCCTTGTTCATTTGAGAACCTACAAGAAAATTTATACAATCGCTTTCCAATATGAAATCCATTAATGCTTTTGCAGCATCATCTTCGGGTTTTCCCGTTTCCAAGTATTCCAATGTTTTTGTAAGAGTTAAAATACCTTCGGTTACCAAATCAACTCCTTTAATTTTTGAAAGCCCGGGCAGTTTACCTAAATTTAGTGCCATATCCGATGTTACGGGAGTATTTAATTCCCTTGAAATTATATTTGCGGTAGTTCCTCCCGAAATTGCCTTTTTCCCTTTAAAATTTATAAAAAATTTTGCATAGTAAGAATCTTTATCCTGGTTATACGGCGGTCCGGTAAAAATAATGGAACTTCTCGGATCTCTGCAATATATTGATACTACGGATGTATCATCTTTAAGTTTACCGTTTTGTGCAATCAATTGTACTTGCCCGACAATATAATCACTTAGTTGCTTTGAAGAAATTTCGGGATCTTTTTTTAATTTTTCAAGAATTATTTTTATAAGTCCTTCTCTTTGTAAACCCAAAGGATATTTCTCCGAAGCCATGGATACTTGTGTAGCTCCGTCGGAACAAAATATTATTCTGTCCTGCATACATAATTGTATATCATAAATTTTCATTTTTCTGTTTTGAAAAGATTTTGATTGTATCAATTGATACTTCGGTTTAAGAACTTGCCCGTTTCTAATCCAAATAAAGTCCGGATTTCCTTCTTCGACAATTTTTGCTTTTCCGCTTTCGTAACAGTCTATTGCGGAAAAAGTAGAATAGCTTATTCCTCTTACCTTACAAACCGGAAGAGAGTTCATTATAATCTCACAGGATTTTTCTATATCGGAATTTTTTTCCATAAATTTTAGCAACATTGTTGATGTCATACATGCAAGAATGTTCGCTTTAATTCCGCTTCCCAATCCGTCGGACAAAACGGCAACGACTCTTTTCATAT
>NZ_CACWEU010000016.1:0-6265 GCF_902760015.1 Candidatus Ruminimicrobium bovinum | reverse complement strand
GAATTCACAGACATCTTAACATTAATAACAGATTGTTTTCACCTATGGAATTTTTTTACCTTTCAAAAACGGCAAAATGTATTTAACACTAACATTTCTATTAAAATTATATATTTTTAAGCTGAGAAGATATAAAGACAGCTAAGAGCTGATGGTTGAAAAGCTTAAAAGTTTAACAACAACGACAACGGCAAACGGCAAAAATTGCAAGGAAAATTTCAGGTTATTGGGTGATAATGTTATAGGGTTATAGGTTTAACGGCAAACAGCAAACGATAAACGGCAAAAAAATAAGAGATAAGCAAACAAAACTTATCTCTTATTAAAAAATATATAATTAAAATTATATAGCTTTTTGAACTTTTCCGGAACGAATACAAGAAGTGCAAACATATTCTTTTGTTTTCTTTCCGTCAACAATAATTCTTACTTCCTGTAAATTAGGTCTGAATAACCTTTTTGTTGCTTTGTTCGAGTGGCTTACGGTATTACCGGAAACGGAACCTTTACCGCATACATAACATTTATACGACATTTTATACTACCTCCAATTATGCTGAAAAGCTGATAAGCTGAACAGCTGACAAGTTTATTAACGTATCATTATTGACTAACTTTCTTATTTTATCAAGAATTAAAAAAATTGTCAATTAAAAAATTTGCTTGAGAATTTTTTTAGGTTATTGGATGATAAGGTTATAGGGTTATAGGTTTAACGGCAACGGAAAAACTTTTAAAAATTTCAAACGATTGGCAACACTGAGCGCGAAAAAGAAAATTTTTAAAAGAACAAACAACAGATTTCTCGCTAAACTTCGTTTCGCTCGAAATGACATAACGACAGCTGAAGAGCTGAAAAACTGAGAAGCTGAGAGTTTAACGACAAACTGTGAACGACAATGTATATTTTAAAGTTTTATTTGCGATACAACGTAATCAACAATATTTTCAACTTTTATAATTTCTGTTTTTGATTTATCGTTTTTTCTATCCTTAAATTCAACATTGCCGTTTTGAAGGTTTTTTTCACCGACGGTAATTCTGTAAGGAATACCTATCAAATCGGCATCTTTAAATTTTATACCTGCCCTTTCATCCCTGTCGTCAAGTAAAACATCTATCTTTTTTTCTCTTAATTTTTTATATATATCTTCGGAAACTTTTTTAATATTTTCATTTTCAAAATCAACAGGAATTATTGCAACCTTATAAGCGGCAAGTGCCACAGGCCAAATTATACCGTTTTCATCGTAAGATTGTTCTATGGTTGCTGCCAATATTCTTGTTACGCCTATACCGTAACAACCCATAACCATTAAATTTTCTTTACCGTTTGCATCCAAATAAGTTGCTTTCATGGATTTTGAGTATTTCGTTCCCAATTTAAAAATATGCCCTATTTCTATTCCTCTTGAAAACTGCAATTTTTCTTTTTTACATCTTGGGCAAATATCACCGTGAACAACCTTTCTTAAATCGGTAACCGTATCGGCTTTGTAATCTTTACCGTAATTTACATTTTTAATATGAGTATCGGTTTTATTTGCACCTATAACACCGTTAACTATATTTACTACCGAATAGTCAGCATATATTTTTATTTTCTTTTTTAAATTAACAGGACCTGCAAAACCAACTTTGGCACCTGTAACCTCCTGCACAATTTCAGGGCTTGCAAGTTCAAGTTCGTTGCAACCTAAAACTGATTGCAATTTTATTTCGTTTATATCGTAATCACCGCGAACAAGAACGGCAACAGGCGTTCCGTCGGCAACATAAATAATTGTTTTAATAAACTTTTGTGCGGAAGAATTTAAAAATTTTGAAACATCTTCAATAGTTCCGACATTAGGTGTTGAAATTTCTTCCATATCCAAAACTTGTTCGGTTGATTTTTCATATATATCTTCCAAACATTCGGCTTTTTCAGAATTGGCTCCGTAACCGCAATGACACCATGCAATTTCTTCTTCACCGGTATCTGCAAGCACCATAAATTCATGCGAGAAGTTACCGCCTATTGCACCCGAAGCCGCCTCAACAACCCTGTATTTAAAGCCGCATCTTTTACAAATATTTTCATAAGCCGCATATACTTTTTTATAATATTGCTCCAAATCTTTATCGTCAGTATGGAAAGAATAAGCATCCTTCATTAAAAATTCTCTTGCACGCATAACACCGAAACGCGGCCTTATTTCATCCCTGAATTTTATACCGAATTGATAAAGCATTACAGGTAATTGTTTGTATGATTTTATAAAACTTCTTGCAAGGTCTGTTATTGCCTCTTCGTGTGTGGGAGCAAGTGCAAATTCGGCATTTTTTCTGTCTTTTATTCTGAATAATTCTTTACCGTAAACGTTCCATCTTCCCGTTTCTATCCACAATTCTTTAGGTAAAAGTAAAGGAAGTTTTACTTCCTGTCCGTCTATGGCAGCCATCTCTTCTCTGATAACGGAAATTACATTCCCGAGTGTTTTAAGCCCCAAAGGTAAAAGTTCAAAAAGACCGCTGCCTAACTTCCTAACCATTCCGGAACGAACCATAAGTTTTGCAGATATATTATCCAAATCCGAAGGAGCTTCTTTTAATGTCGGTATAAATGCTTTTGAAAAATACATTATTTAATCTCCAATTTATCTTGTTATTTTTAAAATTTTAAAAGTCATATTTCCGGCAGGTAATTCAACTTCAACAACATCTCCTACTTTATGTTCAAGCAACCCCTGTGCCAAAGGTGAACCTATGGATATTTTCATTTCCGAAGGGTTTGCTTCTTCTTCGTCAACAATGGTATATTCGTATTCGTCGCCGTCATCATCTTTAATTGTAACGGTTACTCCTATAAAAACTTTATTCGGGTCAATGTTTAAATCGTCTATTATTGTTGCCCTTGAAAGTTTTGAGTCTATTTCGGCAATTCTTTTCATAAGGTTTGTTAAAGTTTCTTTTGCGGCATGATATTCGGCATTTTCTCTTAAATCGCCGTGTTCTCTTGCCCTTGCTATTTCATCCTGAACTTCAGGTTTTCTTTTTTGAAGTCTGTCAAGTTCTTCCAATAATTTATTTCTGCCTTCTCTTGTTAAATAAATTTCACCCATTTGTCTTCTCCTTACATTTTCTTATATAAATTCAGTAATGTTTTAACCCATTTACTTTCAGGTATTTTACATTTTATTTCACCTTTTTTAAATAGCAAACCTTCACCTATTCCGCCTGCTATGCCAAAGTCAGCTTCTTTTGCTTCTCCAGGTCCGTTAACAACACAACCCATAACGGCAATTTTTACTTGTTTTGTTATATTTTTCTTTTTAACTTTTGCAAGTTCTTCTTCCAGTTCGTTAACTATTTTTATCAAATTAACTTTTGTTCTTGAACATGTCGGACAAGAAATTATTTCCACACCTGTTGTCCTTAAATTTAAAGACTGCAAAATTTGATAAGCAACTTTAACTTCTTCAACAGGGTTTGCGGTTAAGGAAACCCTTATTGTGTCACCTATACCGTTATACAACATAACGGCAAGCCCCGCAGATGATTTTATTGTTCCCCTAAATATTGAACCTGCCTCGGTAATTCCCAAATGCAGGGGATAATTTCTTTTTTGTGCAAATAAATTATATGCTTCAACGGTTGTTGCAACATCAGATGCTTTTAATGAAACGGCTATTGAATTAAAATTACATTCTTCAAGTATATCAACATGTTCAAGTGCGGCAGCCGTTAATGCTTTTGCTCTTTTTGATACTGTTGAACAACTTTGCACCGCTTTTAAGGAACCCGCATTTACACCTATTCTTATGGGAATTTTATAATCTTTTGCAATTTTTACAAGTTCTTGTACTTTTTGTTTTGAGCCGATATTTCCCGGGTTTATTCTTAATTTGTCAACACCTTGTTTAATTGATTCTATTGCAAGTTTATAATCAAAATGAATATCGGCAACAAGCGGTATTGAAATGTGTTTTTTTATTTTACTTATGTTTTTTGCACATTCCATATCAGGAACCGAAACCCTGACTATTTCACACCCGTATTTTTCAAGTTCTTTAATTTGTTTAACGGTAGCTTTCCAATCTTTTGTATCGGTATTTGTCATAGACTGAACTGCAACAGGGTTGCCTCCGCCTATTTTAACCGAACCTATTTTTAAAACTTTTGTTTCTTTTCTTGAAAACATTGCACTTATCCAAATAAAATATTTAGTATATTTGTTTATTATAGCAAATTTTTAAATACAACTGATATATAAAACAACTACCATAAGTAAAAATTTACTTATGGTAGTTTCTTGTATATATTGAAAGTATTTTATTTACCGAATAACTCTTTCATTTATTTCAAACTTTTTCCTACATTATGACATTCTCTCATCCACATATCAATTATTTTATTATTTTATTTTTTTAATAATTGTTTTATTGATACTAAAGCATTTTCTACTTCTGTATATCCTTCACCAAATGCAGAATCGAGAACTTCCCATCCTTCTTTTGTATACCTTACCAAGTCTGCTGAAACTTTTTCCATTTGAGTTTTTGTCACTTTGTTGTTTACAAATTGGTTATATACTACTTTTTGACTTAAATTATATCTTTTGGAAAGTTCTATTATTACATTTAATCCACCTTCTCCATATTTATTATAAACTTTATACATAAAATTATTTTTAAAAAGTTTTTGCAACGATGAAAATATTGAATTAGAACTTGTTATTAAGGATATCATTGATGTATTTTTTTTTGAAATTTGTTGAATTAAAGAAGCTGCCTTATCAAGTAAAATTTGCTTATCATAGTAATTTTTTCCGCCATTCAAGAGTTTTTTAACTAAAGTTTTTGCCTTTTTCAACCATTTTTTTGCCAAACTGCTTACATTTTTATTATTCAACAATTTATTTATTATGGAATAACTTTTATTTGCCAATTTTTTTAAAGTTGAATCTATAAACTTACTTGAATCAATAGTAATATATATTTTTCCTTTATCTACGCCGCCTATAAATTTATACCGAATTTTTCCGTCTGTGGAATCCAAATATTTTGTTTTCGTTATATTTTTGCCATATTCTGTTTTTCCTTTTGCACTTTTTCCTTGTAGAAATTTTTTAAATTCTTTAGTGTTATATATTATTTTATTACCGTTATTTATTAATATATCGTATACGGCATACTTACCATTTTTTTGCCTTTCTATTGTTATTCCATGCCCACCTGTATCATTTCCTTTTTTGTCATAGCAATCAACATAAACTAATGCTTTTTGTCCTTTCTTTAAATTCATAACATCCTTTAATGTAGCATTAATGGATTCTACTTGTTTTACTCCATTCTTCTTAAGTGTTTTTTCTTCTGCATTAGTATATGTTCCGGTAAAACCATTTTTATGAGCTTTAACAAATCTATTTGCATCTATTGAAATGTCTGCTGCTAAATTTTGTAATGCAGCAAAGTTTTTACCTATACCTAAATATTTTGCTACTGCAAGTGATGAACAACAAACAAAATCTTCTCCCTTATTCATTAACTTTATTAAAATAGGTCTAACTTTATTCAATTGAGTTTTTGTTACTCCCATTTTTATAAATTTGTTATAAACTGTTTTTAATTTTAATCCTAACTTATTTGCTAACTTCTTTAAAACGGTCAATCCTTTTTTAGTATATTTTTTTGTTATTTTAGCGGTTAACGAAACAGTTTTTTTTGCAACTTTTTTCGCTGCTTTTTTCTTTGTCGTTTTATCTATTGCTTTTACTTTCTTTGCTGTCGCTTTCGCTGTTGCTTTCGCTGAACTTTTTACCGTTTTCTTTAATGCTTGTGCTGGGGTTACATAAGTTTTTGACAAAACTGCATCCGTTGTTTTTGCTGCCGATACTGTATTTGCTCCCGCATATACAGGTATGTTTGCTATACCCATCATCAAGCATATTACTATTAACATACTTATTACTTTCTTTAACATTTTTTTCATTTTCTTCCCCCAAAAAGAAAACCGACTTGGTTTTATAATACTAACCAAGTCGGCTTATTCCTATATTTCTATTGTTATTTATTACTGCTATTGTATCTTTTATCCTTACTACCAATATTGCAAATAATATAAAAAACAATATTCCCGTATTTGTTATTTCATTCGGACGGACTAATCCAATATCACTATATAAATTAGCCCTGTTATAAACATTTGAATATGCCAATCCGTTTACTTTTTCTTTCAACAAATTTAATGTCGTTGAATTATTTGTATTACTTTCTATTATTAT
>NZ_CACWEU010000015.1:0-2130 GCF_902760015.1 Candidatus Ruminimicrobium bovinum | reverse complement strand
TTTATTGTCAAAGTTTAAAAGAATTAAATTTATCTAATTTTGATACTTCAATTGTTGCAAATATGGGAAGTATGTTTGGTAGATGTTCCAAATTAACTTCATTAGATATATCTAATTTTAATACTTCTTTGGTTAAACAAATGCAACAAATGTTTTTTGGTTCTATCAATTTAGGATATATTAATTTATATAATTTTGATGAAAATAATTTAAATGGTTATACATATTATTACCAAAACATGTTTAATAAAATACCTGAAAATGTTGTTGTTTGCATTATAAGAAATTTTACAGAAATGAAAATATTTCCCAAAATAAATAAAAAAATTAATATATTTTATTGTATTTTTTTATAATATTTTATTAAAAATATTTTATTTTAATGCTTTTATTATCTAATAATTTAATATATTAATTATTATTTTTTTAATTTTAAAATATCAAAAATAATAACTAAATTAAGACAATTCAACAATTGAAACTTCCCATTCTTCTGGGATATCTTCTTTTATACGTTCATATAGACCTTTTTTAATTCTAATATGTCCTCTTTCAGGTAAATTATTAAATAAGCTAACAATTTTAATATTATCGAAAGAAAAAGGAGAAATATCTATATAGCTCAGTTCATTACATTTGTAAAACATATATTCCATTCTTGTCACTTGATCTATAACGAAATTAGATAAGTCAATTGAAGTTAAGGAAGTGCATTCATAAAACATATGTTTCATATTAGTGACCTGAGATGTATTAAAATTAGATATATCTAATGAAGTCAAAGAAGAGCATCCTTGGAACAAGCTTATCATAGAAGAAACTTTATCTGTTTTAAAATGTGTTATATTAAGAGATTGAAGTGATGAGCAATCATGGAATATGCCATCAATATATTCAAGATTATCAGTATTAAAATTACTTATATCTAAAGAAGTCAAAGATTTGCATCCATTAAACATTAAATTCATATTAACTACATTTTTTGTATTAAAATGATTAATATCTATTGAAGTCAAAGAATGACAGTCATGGAATAATCCATTCATAGCAACTACATTCTCTGTATTGAAATTTTTGAGATTAACGCTTTTTAAATTATAACAATCAAAAAACATACTGCTAATACTTGTTGCTCTTTTAGTGTTAAAATTAGAAAGATCTAAAGATTCTAAAGATATACATCTTTCAAACATCCTACTTATACTAGAAACATTTTCTGTATTAAAATTTTTTAAATCAATAGAAGTTAAAGACTCGCAACCTTTAAACATATATTCCATACTAGTTACTTTTTGAGTAGCAAAGCTACTAACATCAATAGATGTTAATTTCTTGCAACCAAAAAACATAAAGCTTAGATCATTTGCTTCTTCTGTGTTAAAATTAGTTAAATCTAATTGATTTAAATTGACACAATCTTCGAACATATTTGCAAAAGAAACTACACTTTTTGTGTTAAAGCTTGAAAGATCTAAAGAGGTTAGCTGGTGACAACCAGCAAACATTAATTCCATAGTTCTAACTTTTTCGGTATTGAAATAAGAAAGATCTATTGATGTAAGACTTACACATTCATAAAACATATTATTCATTTCAACTATATTTCTTGTATCAAAAAGATGTGTAAAAGCTATATAATTCATTTTTTTAATTTGATAAAACATTCTTTTTGTTGTTGTTAATTTTTTAAAATCTGATAATATAAATACTGTATGATTTCCCGCTTTTTCAAAAGTGTATTCTTTTGTAGGCTCAACTTGCTTTCCATCTATTATCATTTCCATAGGAAAATTTGGAATTAGACGAATTATTTTTATTTTCTCATTGTCTTTATCTGTATGATATTCTGCTCTAATTGAATGATTTATTTCACATTTATTATTTGCTGGCTTATAACCTGGTGGGCAGTTTATTGTTTCTATTTTGGTTTTGGGCTCAGATTCTTTTATTCGTTTTTCAACTTTTTTTGATTCAAGAGTATCATTGGAAAAACTATTAGATTTAAATAATTGAAAAAGAATGATTAGGACACAGAGAACAGATACTGCCAATAATATCATTTTGATGATGCTTTTAGGATATAAAAAAGATTTTGTTCTTTTTTTATTTTTTTTTATTTTTTTATCTTCA
>NZ_CACWEU010000014.1:0-10941 GCF_902760015.1 Candidatus Ruminimicrobium bovinum | reverse complement strand
TGGCGGAACTGGCAGACGCACAGGACTTAAAATCCTGAGGCTCGCAAGAGCCGTGAGGGTTCAATTCCCTCTCTACCCATATTTTTTTTCGGTAAATTTATGGAACATATTCTTCTTGATTTTTCATCTATAGAACAAAATCTTAAAAATTATACTTTCAAAAACAAAGGTGTTTTGGCAATTGAAATAGACAAAATAATAGGCAGTTTAGGCAGATATTTTGATTTTACCGAAAACTTACTTCCTAAAAGGGATGTTTTAACCACAAGATATGAAAGAATCAAAAAAATTATGACCGAAGGCGGAATATTACCGCCTATTCAAGTTTATCAAATATTGGATAATTACTTTATAATTGACGGCCATCACCGTGTTGCAATTGCAAAAAATGAATTAAATGCAAAATATATTGATGCCGATGTAACGGAGGTTCAATTTAATTTTGAATTGTCGCCTAATACCAAATATATATTCGGCAGTGAAAGTACCAAAAATTTTCTGATTAAATTGGAAGCTTATTCTTTTGAAAAAAGCACATATTTGAATAATAATATTTTAATAAAACCGTTAACTGTTACCGAGCTTAAAAGTTATGCGACGTTAAACCAGGAAATAGAAGATTTTAAAAAACAATATAACAAAGGTGAACTTTCAAGGAAATCAAAAATTTATTCGTCATATACATGGTATGCACAAATATTTTTACCTGCCGTCAATCTTATTGAAAAAGAAGATATATTGTCAAAATTTCCTCACAGAACATATACGGACTTATATGTATGGATTCAACGTCATAAATATTTTTTAAGCCAACAGGCAGGGCATGATGTCGGGTTTGATTATACCGCACAGGATTTTGCCGAAAAATTTAAAAATAAAAAATTATTTAACATTATACCTCCGATTTTTAAAGATTTGTTAAAACATTTGGTTAAGTAAAAAAAATATTTATCGGGTTATTTAATGAAAATTCTTGCCGTTTCTGATAAAGATGATTCAAAATTACAGGCATGTGTTTTGAAGAATATGCAATTTCTTCAAAATATAGATTTAATTGTTTCCTGTGGTGACGTTTCAAAACAATATTTGGAATTTTTGGTTGATAATTTAAAAAAACCTCTTTTTTTTGTTGAAGGTAACCATCAGTTTTTATCTCCGGAAAAAGATATACCCGGAAATTATTTGGATAATAAATTGTTTGATTTTTTTTCTCATGATAAGTATATAACATCAGGCGGAATCAATATCCATTCAAGAATTGAAAATTTTAATGATTTTATTTTTGTCGGTTTTGAAGGGTCTTTAAGATATAATAAAGGCGGTTTTCAATATACTCAAAAAGAGATGTCAAAAACAGTAGATAAAATAAAATCAAAGATAAAATTAATTCGTTTTTTTGATTGTTTATTTAAAAGGAAACGTAAAGATGTTATAGTTGTAACTCATGCCCCCATAAAAGATATACACGATAAACAGGATTTGTGCCATCAGGGCTTTACAAGTTTTAAAAAATTTGTTGACGAAATAAAACCTGTTCTTTGGTTGCACGGTCATGTTCATTTTGAAGGACAAACAAATTCTCAAATTACAAAACATGACAACACTTTGGTTGTAAACACTTACGGCTTTCATATAATAAATATAAATGATAACGATATTAAAGTTGTATCAAATATTCAAAATTTAGCGGATTATTAAATTGAAATTTTTATCGTTTCGTTTCCGGCGGAAATTTATTCTTTGTGTCAGCCGAGGTGACCGGTGAAGCAATACGGTTATTGCCGTTATTGTTAAACTTTCAGCTTTCAGTTTCTAAGCTATCGTAAATTTGCCGTCTTGTGCTTTTAAAATCAAATTACAAATATCTCTAAAAGCGCCTTTCCCGCCGCAATATTTTGAAACATATTTTGAAACTTTTTTTACTTCTTCAACGGCATCATTCGGGCAGGCAGACAGCCCTGCAATTTTCAATACGGGTAAATCTATAATATCATCGCCTATGTAGGCAACGGAAGAAATGTCAATATTGTATTTTTTTGCAATTTTTAAAATTTCACTTTTTTTATCTCTGCAATTTTGTATAAGTAAATCTATTTTTAATTCTTTTGCTCTTAATTCAACTTGTTTTGATTTTCTTGCCGTTATCCAAACAAATTTTATGTCCGACAAATTCTTTTTTATTAAACTTACTCCGGCACCGTCTTTAACGTTCCATATTTTCAATTCGTTACCGTCAGGAAGTAAAATAATTTCACCTGCGGTTAATACACCGTCAATATCACTTGCTATAAGTTTAATACCTTTTGCCGCTTTTAAAATTTTACTTGAATAATTTGCCATTATTTCTGTTCCTGAATAACAGGTTTATCCAACCACGGAGTTATTTGTTTAGGAATTTCTCTCATATACGGTTTTAATAAAAAGTTTACGGTAAAAAATGCAATTATTATTAAAATATACATAATTGCCAAAACTTTTAAAAACCATTTTAAATTAGGTTGCCAAATTGAATTTTTTGTTTCTTGTTTTATTTCATTATCCATATTATTTTCTCTTTACCAATTTATCTATGGGTATAACCTGTTTTAAAATATCTTCAAACATTTTAAAATTTACACTGTTTGCTCCGTCGGAAAGTGCCTTGTCGGGGTTTTTATGAACTTCCAAAAATAAAGCTGCAACACCTATTGCACAGGCCGCTTTTGCAAGAGCCGTAACAAACTGTCTGTCGCCTCCGCTTGCATTGCCTAACCCTCCGGGTTTTTGGACACTGTGTGTTGCATCAAAAATTACGGGGTATCCGGTTTGTTTCATTATTTCTATTGCTCTAAAATCCACAACAAGGTTCCTGTAACCGAAACTTGAACCTCTTTCGGTAAGAGATATTTTATTGTTTTTAAAAAATTTTATTTTGTTTATTATCTGTTCGCAATCCTGTGGCGCTAAAAACTGACCTTTCTTTATATTGACGGGGATATTTGTTTTGGCACAAGCAGCTATAAGGTCTGTTTGCCTGCATA
The DNA here is from genome assembly GCF_902760015.1 of Candidatus Ruminimicrobium bovinum. Taxonomy (NCBI): domain Bacteria; kingdom Pseudomonadati; phylum Elusimicrobiota; class Endomicrobiia; order Endomicrobiales; family Endomicrobiaceae; genus Candidatus Ruminimicrobium; species Candidatus Ruminimicrobium bovinum. The sequence continues at coordinate 7,921 of NZ_CACWEU010000014.1, read as the reverse complement.
AAAAAGCGGGTATTTGTATAATATCAACAACTTCGGCAACAGGTTTAACATCGTAACTGCAATGAACATCGGTTAAAACCGGAATATTTAGAGTTTCTTTTATTTCTTTTAAAATTTTAAGACCTTTTTCCAATCCTGGACCTCTGTAAGAATTAATTGAAGATCTGTTGGCTTTGTCATAAGAGCACTTAAAAATAAAATTTATTTTTAAGTGCTCACAAACGGATTTTAATTTTATTGCCGTCTCAAAAGCTTGTTTTTTGCTTTCAATAACACAAGGCCCTGCAATAACTGATAACGGTAAATCATTCGATATTATTAAGTTTTTTCTTATTTTTAACTGAAAATTTTTCATAGCCCTTTTATTATACAATATTATGAAGAAAAATTCACAAAAACAAGCTCTTTTTTATCTTTTGATAAATCCGCTTTAATTTTATTGCCTTCGGCAAAATTTCCTGCAATTATTTGTGAAGATAACGGATTTAACAAATAAGTTTGCAATGCTCTTTTTAAAGGTCTTGCACCGAATGCCGGTTCATAACCTTTTTCTGCAAGGAATTCTTTTGCTTTGTCCGTAAGCTCAATAGATATTTTTTTGTCGGCTAATCTTTTCAAAATTGTTTTTAATTGAATATCTATAATTTTTGACATATCTTGTTTTTCAAGCCGTCTGAAAATTATTATTTCATCTATTCTGTTTAAAAATTCCGGTTTAAAATGAAGATGAAGTTCGCTGTCTATTTTCTTTTTTATTTGTTCGTAGTCAAAATTTTCTTTAATCGGTTCCTTTTTCTTTTTATCTTTTTCAAAACCTATTTTATCTTTATCAAAATTTATACTGTCCTGAATATATTGCGAGCCGACATTTGATGTCATGATAATGACAGTATTTTTAAAATCCACCGTTCTTCCCTTGCTGTCGGTAAGTCTGCCGTCATCAAGCAACTGTAACATTATATTAAATACATCGGGATGTGCCTTTTCTATTTCGTCAAACAAAACTACCGAATACGGTCTTCTTCTGACGGCTTCGGTAAGTTGACCGCCGTCTTCAAAACCTACATATCCGGGAGGTGCACCTATAAGTTTTGATACTGAATGTTTTTCCATATACTCGCTCATATCAATTCTGACAATATTTTTTTCGTCATCAAATAAAAAATCCGCCAAGGCTTTTGCAAGTTCGGTTTTACCGACACCGGTAGGGCCTAAAAACATAAACGAGCCCATAGGTTTGTTAGGGTCGGAAATTCCCGAACGGGACCTTCTGACGGCATTTGCAATTGCTTCCACCGCATCGTTTTGCCCGATAACTCTTTCATGTAACCTTTCTTCCATTTTAAGCAGTTTCTGCGTTTCTCCTTCCATCATTTTTGATACGGGAATACCGGTCCATTTACCTACAACACCGGCTATATCGTCCTCGTCAACTTCTTCCTTTAACATTTTTTTATCTTTTTGTAATACGTTAAGTTTTTTGTTTTGGCTGTCTAAATCGGCTTGAATTTTCGGAATTTTACCGTAACGAATTTCTGCAACAAGGTTTAAATCACCCGCTCTTTCGGCTTTTTGTTCATCGGTTTTTAATTGCTCTATTTCTTTTTTTAATTTTCTTATTGAAGAAATAGTTTCTTTTTCCTTTTGCCAGTGAACTTTCATTTCATTTGAAGAATTTTTTAATTTTTCAATTTCCGATTCTATTGCGGAAAGACGTTCTTTTGCAGCCGGATCGGAATCTTTTTTAACGGCTTGTTTTTCTATTTCAAGTTGCCTTATTTTTCTTTCAACACTGTCAAGTTCAACAGGCATAGAATCAATTTCCATTCTTAGTTTACTTGCTGCTTCGTCTACCAAATCTATTGCTTTATCCGGTAAAAACCTGTCGGTAATATACCTTGAGCTTAGTGTAGCTGCGGCAACCAAAGCGGAATCTTTTATTTTTACACCGTGGTGAACTTCATATTTCTCTTTAATGCCTCTAAGTATTGCAATGGTATCTTCTACCGAAGGTTCACCGGTATAAACGGTTTGGAATCTTCTTTCAAGTGCTTTGTCTTTTTCTATATATTTTCTGTATTCGTCAAGTGTTGTGGCACCTATAAGTTTCAATTCTCCCCTTGCAAGTAACGGTTTTAACATATTACCTGCATCCATTGCACCTTCTGTTGCACCGGCACCTACAATGGTATGTATTTCATCTATAAAAAGTATTATTCTGCCTTGTGCCGCCTGAATTTCTTTTAAAACGGCTTTCAATCTGTCTTCAAATTCTCCTCTGAATTTTGCACCAGCTATTAATGAACCTAAATCAAGTTCTATAACTTTTTTGTCTTTTAATGTTTCGGGAACATCACCGGAAACTATTCTTTGTGCAAGCCCTTCGACAATTGCAGTTTTACCTACACCCGGTTCACCTATCAAAACCGGGTTGTTTTTTGTTCTTCTTGATAAAACCTGAATACTTCTTCTTATTTCTTCATCTCTTCCTATAACAGGGTCAAGTTTGCCTTTTTTGGCAAGTGCGGTTAAATCTTTACCGTATTTTTCAAGTGCCTGATATTTATCTTCCGGGTTTTGATCGGTAACTCTGTTGGAACCTCTTATAGAAACAAGAGAATTTAAAACCTTATCCTGAGTTATCCCGTATTTATTTAAAATTTTAGTTGCCTGTAAATCGGCAAAACTTATAATTGCAAGAAAAATATGTTCGGTTGAAACATATTCATCTTTTAAATCTTTGGCTATTTTTTCCGAAACGGTAAATATTTTGTTTAAATCCTGCGATAAATATGGAGTTGCACCTTGAACTTTAGGTTTGGCTTCGATAAGTTTTAAAACATCATTTTCTATTAAAGGTTTTAAATCCTGTTCAACCGCGGATAATTTTTTTATAATAGTTCCGACGATGCCTTGTTCCTGTTTAAGTAAGGCATACAATAAATGTTCGGGTGTAATTTCCTGATTACCGTATTGTGTTGCAATATCCTGCATATCCGCAAGCGCCTCTTGCGATTTTATTGTAAATTTTGATATATTCATTTTGTGTTCCTCCTTTGTTCCAATTATATTGAAATTAGCACTCTTTGCTGCTGAGTGCTAATATAACACAAAATAAAAATTTTGTCAAGTGGTAAATTACATCAGATAGTAAATAACAGGTATATCTACGGGTTCTTCATATTTTTGAGAAACTTCAAAATCTTTTATAAAAAGTTTTTCTAAAAGTTCATCTACTAATTTTTTATCGTAAAAAGCAATATTTATTTCTCTGTTTTTAAACATGCTGAGCTTATTGAAATTTGCACTGCCTAAACATGCCCAATCATCATAAATTGCAGCTTTTACGTGTGCCATTTTCGGATATAAATATACTTCTATTCCGTTTTCTATAAAATAATTTGCTATCTTTAAATTCATTTTATCATAAAGAACCATATCGTTTACCGCAGGAAAAATTATTTTTACGTCAACTCCTCTTCTTTTTGCAAAAACCAATTCTTCAACTAAAGTTTTTTCCGTAAAATAAGGGTTTTCTATATAAATTCTTTTCCTGGCTCTTCTTATGGCTTCCAATTGAGCATCATATATTTGATAATCAGTTGAATTTGTGGTTAAAATTCTAACGTTAATCATATTATCATCATATATTTGTTCTTTTACTTTTGATTTTGTAAATAAACTTCTGTACGCAACGGCAAAATCACCGCCAAGTCCCGAAAATGACCATACTTTATAAAACATTTTGGCTATGGGATAAACTATAGGACCTTCCAAAGATACCATCAAATCATGCCATGTATATCTGTATTCGGTTGCTATATTCATACCGCCGATATATGCTTTTTTTCTGTCTATTAAAAAAATTTTTCTATGGTCGGAAATCAGCCAGGTATCAGGGTGAAGTCTTACTTTTATATTAGAATTTTGTTTTAAAGTTTTAACTATATCGTTATCATTATCATCGTTTTTTATAATGGGGTCCTGAATTTTTTTATTACTTAAACTTCCGAAATTATCTATCAATACTCTTATATCGGTGCTTTTTGATTTTTCTTTTAAAAGATTTATAATTTCGGTTGCAAAACTGTCTGTTTTAAAAATATATGTTTCTATAAATACGGAGTGTTTTGCAAGTTTTAAAGAATCGATAAAATTATTAAAAAAATCTTCACCGTCAATAAATAATTTCACGTTTGCTTTAAATTCTTTCGTTTCCAATTCTTCATCCAAAAACTTGTTAAAATCGTTCAAGTCCATTGTGTCGGATTCGTTTTGGAAAGAATCCGAATAAAAATTTTCGTTGATATTCGGTGTAAAAGCATTTAAAGTTGAAGAAGCTGTTGAAAAAAGTCTGTAAACGGATGTAAAAGGTGACTTTACTATCGGAACGATATGATTTTTTATTATAAAAGAATATAAAAAATCACCGGTCTCAACAAAAAAATTATTATTTGTTTCCGCTTTTTGATAAGGAGGCAGTATTAAAGGAATTACTGTTTTGTTATCGGTATCAACGTATAAATAAACGATATTGTTTATATTTTTGGACAGAATAAAAAGTTTGCCGTTATTATCCGAATGCTTTTTTGTAATTTCTATAAAATTATTAAATAAAGTTTCCGCATTTTGTTTGTCTAATTTCTTTTCCGCTTTTAAATTTTTTTTGATATTTGTGCTTTTGTCCGGAAGGTTGATTTCCGCTTTTAATTTCTTTGTTTCTCCCAATTCGGTTTGATATTCATATTCAAGGAGTTCTTTTTCAATATCATATTGAGCATTAAGTTCACTTATTATTTTCTGATAAATTTCATCGGATAAAACTTTAATTTCTTCAATTTTATCTTCTTTTTTTATAATTTTTTCGGCATCCAATTTTAACCTTTTTATTTTATGCGTTTCGGCGTGCTTTGGAATTTTTACGGTGAGATATAAATTATGCAAATCATAATCTATAAATAATTTGTTTTTTATAACAAAAACTCTTTTCGGATTAACCGTATAATTTGCAATTTTTGCCAAATCTATTTTTACACTTTTACCATAAGAATAAGGCAAGAATAATAAAATTAAAAAAAACGTTAAAAAATATTTTATATGGAATTTGAACATAATAAAACAGAATGTATAAATTATTGTTTTTTTGCAAAGTAACAAAATTTTTTACATTGTGCATTTTACATTAAACATTAAAAATTGCGAAGCAATTTTTAATGTTTAAAATGTCTCATTGACGTAAATTGCATTGCAATATTTTTTTTGTTACATAAATCTATTGATAAATCGTCTCTTATTGAACCGCCGGGTTGTATAATAGCGGTAACATTTTCTTTTGAAGCGGCTTCAACTACATCGGGAAACGGGAAAAATGCATCGGAAGCAAGCACCAAAGGATACTTTGTTTGGTCTGTTTCAAATTTTGCTTCTTTCATTTTCTTAATTGCAATATTTAAAGAGTCTATTCTGCTCATTTGTCCTGCACCTATTCCGACGGCTTGTGTTCCGCGAACAAGAATAATCGCATTTGATTTTACATGTTTACAAATTTTCCAAGCAAAAAGTAAAGATTCCGTTTCTTGTTCGGTAGGTTGTTTCTTCGTTATGGTTTTTATTTCATTCAACAACTTTTCGTCTCTTTCTTGTACAAGCATTCCGTCGGTTAACATTCTGTATTCGGTTGAAACTGACGGCTTTACATATTTGTTAGGTTGTTTTAGTAACCTTATATTTTTCTTTTGTGTTAAAATATCCAAGGCATCTTGTGTGAAATTGCAAGCAACAACACATTCAACAAAAAGTTTTGAAATTTCTTCGGCAACATTTTTATCAACAGGTAAATTAAATGCTATTATCCCTCCGAAAGCACTTACCGGGTCGCATGCCAATGCTTTCATGTAAGCATCTTTTGCATCTTTTCCTTCGGCACATCCGCAAGGATTGTTGTGTTTTATTATTGCGCATGCCGGTTTGTCAAACTCGTGGACAAGCCGCCAGGCAGCTTCCAAATCCAAATAATTATTATATGAAAGTTCTTTGCCGTGCAATTGTTTTGCAGATATTACTCCGCACGAATTTTCTTCATTGCCGAAACTGTATAAAGCTGCCTTTTGATGAGGATTTTCACCGTATCTTAAAGAAGCAATCTTTTTTAACGGAACACCTGCCTGTGAAGGAAATTGTTCATAAGATAAATAATTTGATATTAATCCGTCATAATATGCGGTATGTCTGAAAGCTTTACCGGCGAGTTCAAGTTTTAAATTTTCATCAATTGTTTTACTCTTTAAATTATTGATAACCGTTGAATAATCATCCGGACAACATACTATCAATACGTCTTTATAATTTTTTGCAGCAGCTCTTATAAGTGTAACTCCTCCGATATCAATGTTTTCTATTATATCCTGTGATATTTTTTTATCTTCCGGCTTTTGTATTTTTTTTGCCGTTTCTTCAAACGGATATAAATTTACGGCAACAATATCTATTGTTTCTATTCCCAAATCTTTCAACTGTTTTATATGCTCGGGAATATCTCTTCTTGCAAGTATACCGCCGTGGATTTTCGGATTTAACGTTTTTACTCTGCCGTCAAGCATTTCCGGAAAGCCGGTAACATCTGATATTTCTTTACAATCTATTGAATTTTCTTTTAATTTTTTTGCGGTTCCTCCGCTTGAAATTATGTTGTATCCCAAAGATTTCAATTCTCTTGCAAATTCAACAATTCCCGTTTTGTTACAAACACTTAATAATGCGGTTGCCATTTTTATTCTCCTTAATTTAATATAAATTGTTGTTTTCAAATTCTCTAAAAGCTTTTGCTATATCACTTGAAGAAAAACCTCTTCTTTGAAAATACATAGCAATTTTTCTTGTTTCATTTTTATCGGTTCCGTTAAATTTCGGATATTTCTTTTTCATTATATTCATAATTTGCAAATATGTTTCCTGCTCCTGCTGTGTGATATTTAAAATTTTTGAAATTATTTCATCGTCTATATTGTGCTGTTTAAGTTCGTTTTTTATATAAAAAGGACCTTTCCCTTTGCTTGTTAAATATTTAACAAGTTCTTTAGCAAAATTTTCATCGTTTATATAATTCAATTCACAAAGTCGGGCTATCGTTTTTTCAATATCTTCAATTTGAAAACCCTTTTGTAACAACTTATCGGTTAAACCTTTTTTGCTGTATAACTTATGCGATATTAAATAAAATGCATAACTTGATATTTTGTTTGAATTATTATGTTTTAATATTTTTTCGAAAGTATCTTTGTCAACCGATAAGTTGTTTTTTAACCCGAACAAAACTATCGTTTCTGCATCAAGTAACACGGCAGAACCATTATCAAAAATAACTTTAAAATAATTTTTTATTTTAGGATATTTTATAATTTTGAAAATTTTTATCATCGAAACAATCCCTGCAAAAAAAATATTTTAGCATTTTAATACAGCAATGTATAGTTTTTTTTCTTTGTTTTATTAAAGTTTTGTGATGTTTATTGTTGTTTTAAAGTTTTTCGGCTTTAATACTAAAAATTACTTTAAAATTTTTTTGTGTTTTCTGTTGAAAACATAATTGTTTTTTAATATAATTTTTGCATAAATGCATACACTTTATGAACTGATTTTATATTCATCATCAATATTTACGTTTTTTGTTGCGGTTTTTGTATTTTTGAAAAATACAAAAACTTCAATAACAAAAAACTTTTTTATACTTTCCTTATCCGTTTCAATGTGGCTTTTTTGTTTTGCAAAAATATACGGAACCGTGGATTTGACAGTAATTTCATTTTGGGCAAAAATCGGTTTGATTTCAATGATTTTAGTTCCGATATTTTTTGCGGATTTTTTATTTTCATTTATTGATAAAAGAATAAATATAAATATAAAAATATTTTTTATAGCGATA
>NZ_CACWEU010000013.1:0-3921 GCF_902760015.1 Candidatus Ruminimicrobium bovinum | reverse complement strand
TGGTGGATGTAGCTCAGCTGGTTAGAGCGTCGCTCTGTGGAAGCGAAGGTCGCGGGTTCAAATCTCGTCATCCACCCTTGACGTTTTTGCTCCAACTTTTTGTTTTGATAATTTTCCAATAACCGCCTTTATCAGCTCCTACTCTTTCTATTGTATTATTCTCTTTGAGAGTTTTTATCTGCTTTTCAATGGCTTTTATAGTTAATCCTAAGCTTTCTGCCATTTCTTTTGTGGTTATTTTAGGATTATTTTTAATAAGTTCTATAATTTTCTCCCTACTTTTCTCCCTACTTTTCTCCCTACTTTCCGTAATAGGTTCGTTTTCTTCAAATCCCTTAGTAAAGTAGAAAGTAACCTGCATAAAATGTTCCATAAAGTTGAATATGGATGTATCGTTTGTCCTTAATATTCTTGTCATACCTGAGCCAAGCTGTTCAACAAGTTCCAAATCTCTAAATACTCTCATTAATTCTCTGTTTCTCGGTTTACTTACACAGTTAAAAAACTCTTCTTTGCTTAAACCATCTATAAGTCCGCCATAAGATGTTATTACAAACCTATCTGAATATATTTCAAATACGGGAGAATCTTCGCTTGAATAATCATTGTGGACTATAGCATTAATTATTGCTTCCCTTAATGCTATCCTGTCAACAAGATTTTTCTCAAGTCTGTTTCTACTGGTTATTTTTGTTCTTGTAATATTTTCTATATCAAACTTATCCAATACGGCATTAGTTGCTTTTATTAAAGAACAATATCCGTATTCCTGGTTTTCTATTAAGTCATATTTATCTTTACCGAGATATTTAGCTACTTTTATTGATACGGAATTTGTGTCGGAAAGAAGATAAGCTGTGTAGTTATATTTACCATCTTCGGTAAGTAAATCAAGGTTTTTAGCAAAATTATCATTTAATGTTTTGTGTTGACCTTCGTAATATATTTTCAATTGTGTAAATGTTAAATCTTGATGAGGAGATGGTATTTTACTTAAAGATTTTCTTGTTCTTTTAGAGTATAAATCATCTATAATATTTTGTGTCATAGGTTGTGCGGAAGAACCTACTCTTATAAAACAACCTTTTGTTGACATTCCTAAATGCTTAATATAGTAAGGTTTTTCTTGTCCGCTCGACACAATTATATGGATAATGCTTTTATCGTCAGACTTTTCAAGAACAACATCAAATAATCCTAAGCAAGACGGACAGATATTATCCTTTATCATATTTATTATTTTCAATTGTGTTTGGTCAGGGTTTAATATACCTATTATTTTACCTTCGTTATTTATTCCTATATAAATATGTCCGCCTTTCTTATAATTAAGGAAAGATACCACTTCTTTTATAAGAGTGTCATTAACTATTTCTTTATATTCAACGGTATCACTTTCTTCTATTCTGAAATCTGACATATTTATTCGATAACTCCATACTTTAATTTTCCATATATTATAAAAAATTGCTCCATATTTTTCCAACTTTTTTAGGCATAAAATTCCTTGTTATTCTTATATTAAACAATAGGTTATATAAACTGGGTAAAAGGAAAGACTGAGAGTAACAATGCTTTTACGGCATTGTTACAGGTATAACTGGGTATTTTTATCCTATGGTTAGAGAATATATATTATAAAGATAACCCCACACAATATATAATCTATCAAAATGAGCAATAAAATGAACTTTTGGGTTTATCTTTATATTAATCTGTATTACTTAGTAGCCCTTTATACCTTATCAGCAATATTTACAAAAACCAATTTCTAAAATTTTTTTTTCATTTCACTATATTTATTGTTGCTTTCTCTTTTTTTCTTTTTAAGCTCTTGATACTTCTTAACTTTCTTGATGTGTGGGAGAGATAAGCTCGATTTTGACAACTGGTCGTAGAGATTCCCGACCCGAATACCCGTTTGTGTATGATGAGAACTTTATAGATATAAATCAGTTGATTTAATATTAAATCAACTGATTTTTTTGTCGAAATACTATTAAAATATTAATATATTTTTATAAATCTAAACTATTCTTATTTAATAGAAATTCTTCTATACCGATTATTAAAATACCATCATTGTTTCGCCATAAGTTTATGTTATCTTTTACAACAACTATCTTTTTAAAAGAATCTTCTATTTTTGTTAAAGAATTTGTTTCTTGTTTCATTTTTTCTTCATTTGGAATAGCAAAAGCAGATTGAATATAATATCTTTTACTGCCGTGATTACAAACAAAATCTACTTCTAACTGCACTTTTTCTGTTTTATTTTTTCTTTTAATTCTATGTTCTACTATTCCAACATCAACGGAATATCCTCTAATTAATAATTCATTATATATAACATTTTCCATTATATGATTTGTTTCAATTTGCCTAAAATTTAATAGTGAGTTTCTTATTCCGGTATCAGTAAAGTAGTATTTGAAAGGTGTATTTATATATTTTTTACCTTTGATATCGTATCTTTTAGTTTTTTGTATTAAAAAAGCATTCTCTAAATATCCCAAATACTTACTAATGCTTTTATCCGTAATAGGTATGTTTTTGCTATTAAAAGTGTTAGTTAATTTTTTAGGGTTGGTTAATGAACCTATGTTTGAAGATATTATTTCTATTAAAGTTTCTAAAACATCTTTGTTTTTTATTCTATTTCTTTCAATAACATCATTCAAATAAACATTTTGAGTTTGATAGTTTAAGTAATCTATTTTTTTCGTTATATCTTTTTGAAGAGCAGCTAAAGGCAAACCGCCATACCTGCAATAATCATTAAAAACTTTATTGTTATTTGGTTCTTGTATTGATGAAAATTCAGCAAAACTTAACGGATAAATTCTTATTTCATCTCCTCTACCTCTAAATTCGGTAATTACATCTGATGAAAGAAACTTTGAATTACTACCGGTTACATAAATATCAACATTTCGTATTCTTAATAGACCATTTAATAAAAATTCAAATCTATCTACTAATTGAATTTCATCTAAAATGGATGAACAATTAAAAAGTATAGTTAAATATATAAGGCAAAGAGGATGCCATATACCAACAGATGATACAGACATATATCCCGAAGGATACGATAGTTGGATTGATTAATTATTAAAAGTTATTGAATAAATTATAATTTTTTATTGATAAGAAACTGAAAATAAAAGCCCAAGGTAAAATTATGACTAAAAAATACGGATTTTCATTTTCTTGGAAAAGATTGTTAGGAATAAGCGGACTTGAAAGAAAAATCGGCAGAACAATTATAAATATTTTATTTAAGAAAAAATAGAAATTATATTAACCCACATTCCTTTTTAGAAAGTTATAATTGAAAAATTTAATATAATTCTAAATGATTTTATCAAAGATATTTTGGTTTAATAAAAAATCTTTTAAACCGATTATCAAAACACCATCTTCATTTCTGTATGTAGGTGAATTTTTGGTAACTATAATCTTTGTAAAATTATCATCTATATTAAAATACGGACGAATTTCTCTTTCTTTCTTATCTTCATCATCGGTTTTATTTGATACTCCCTTATAACCTTTACTTACAAAAGTGTCTGTTATTCTATTTGGATTAGTTAAAGAACCGATTGAAGAAGCCAAAATATTTGTTAAAGTGTCTAATACTTCATTTTTCTGTATTTTGTATCTATCGATAATATCTTTAATAAAAGTTTCCTTAAACAAATCTTTTAAATATTTACTTTTTTCTTCGGTTGTATCAAATGATAAAGTATACGGCATACCGCCGTTTAACATCTTTTCAAAATTTTCAACATTTTGAATCTCATCCAAAAACAAATAATATTGTTTTTTATCTTTAATTTTACTTTTTATATATTCTCTTAATTTAGTTCTGTCATATAAATTTTCATATTCGTCATTTTCCAAATTAATAGCAATTATATG
>NZ_CACWEU010000012.1:0-2288 GCF_902760015.1 Candidatus Ruminimicrobium bovinum | reverse complement strand
GTTGTCAAGAAATCCTTGACAACTGAATTTTCTTCAAGTTCGCCGTCTTCAAAAATATTTTTAAGATGCAAACTGATATTTTGTTTTGTTGTTTCAAACAATTCTGCCATTGATTTTTGTGTAAGCCACAAAGTTTCATTATGAAGTTTTAAATCTACTTCTAAATTTCCGTCTTTTGTTTTGTAAATGATTATTTGGTTTTCTTTTTTCATAAAAAAACCCTCTATATAATTATTTTGTATAATTATACAAAAATATGTTTTAAAAGTCAAATTGTTGTTAGTTTATAGTTGATAATTTAATTGCGATTAAAACTTTCTTTATAATTTTTTAATTTTTCAAAACTATTATATTTTTTATAAAAAGTTTGTTTTTTATTTATTATATTCAAATATTGGTAATCTTTACCTAAATTCAAACAATTCAAATTTTCTTTATTCTTTTTTGAATATTCTTTATTTGATATTCTTGGTTGTTCAAATAAATTAGTAATATTAACTTCTTTATTTCTTCTTTTAATTACTAATTCTTCAATAACTTCTAATTCTTTAAAGAAACATTGCAAACATTTTGTTGGTTTATAAAATCTTATTATTCCTTTACAAATATTATTAATTCCCGAATATAAATTTTCTTCTTCGGTATCATTTATAAATGCACTTCTTATTAATATTGATAAATAATAATCTTTACTATTAGATATACAAACATCAACACCACCCCTAGCATAGTTAATTTTATTACTATCATCGTTTTTATATTTTTGAGAATATCTATGAAAATATAGTTTTCCAAATCTATCATTACCATTTTTATCTTTGCCTTTTTGTAAATCATTCATATGGCACATTCCATCATCAGGTCTATTATCTTTATTTAATTTTGAAAAATATATTTCTGTCTCTATAGGAATTATATTTATAACTTTTCCTTCATATTCAAAATTTAATTTATAATTTATTAAAAAATATTTATTTATTTTTTGTAATATCGGAAGTGCCTCATTTATATTTTTACAATTTTCAAAAAAATTATTAATATCTTCTATATTTGTTTCTTTTTTTATATCGTCCCAAAATTTTTTCTTTAATTCTTTATTTTCCATATAAAACTCCTTACTATACTGATTAAGATTATACTTTATCACTTTAATCCAAGTAAAACTCGTCGGTCATCATCCTTTACTCCATATGCTGATGGATGAGGCATTGTATAAATTTTTGCAGTTTTATATATTTCCTTAAGTTTATCTGTACATTTAATAGCTTTTTTACCTAATATAATAATATAGTCGCCTTTAAATATTTTTACAATTTCATTAACGAATTTTTCTTCTTCAACAAAACATTTTTTCACACCTTTCTCTTTTAATGATTTACAATGAACTATTTCTGTACTTACAGCATATTTGTCAAGTCGTTCTGTAGGGCTTAAATTTTTACTTTCAGGATAAAGCCACAAAACATATTTTGAAATTGATTGCCAAAATCTAGGGATTTTTTTATCAGCATTTACAAAACGATTATCAAAAAAATTTATAATATTTTCATCTGTCCAATCTTTTGTAGGGAAAATTTCATTTATTCCCAAAGATGGATTTGAACTTATAAATAGAACTTTAGCTTTTGATAAATGACCATTCCAAGGTTCTGGAAGGTGCATTTTGTTTATTCCATTATCAATTTGATTTTGTACAATTTCTTTGTAACAGCTTTCACAATCTTTATTATGACTTAACATGTCAAAAACAAATTGAGGTTCATAATTTCTTGCAATTTTTAATATTAATAGTTTTTCTTTGTTATTCATTTTATTTTCTATAACACATACTAAAAAACATAATAATTTAAATTATTATATCAAAATTAATATTATATTAATTTGACCAACTAATACAATTTAAAACTCCGCCATTTTTGGCTATTTCTGTGCAATCTATTTGCAGTATCTTATATTTATTGCCAAATATTTTATATAACGATATTAATATATTATTATCATTTTTTATGTTGAACTTCGGTAATATTATAACATCGTCAAATTGTAGGTAATTTATATATAAACCGATAGCATTTGTTATATTATCTGTTGACGGTATTTCGATATATTTTAAATTTTCTTTTTCCAAAACATCGGTTAATTTCTTTTTATATTTAATATGTTTTTTAAGATATTTATTAATTAAAGCTGTATTATCATTTACAAACCTAACCATACCGTCACTATGCCCGTAATCGTCGTATTCTTCTTCAATTATTATTATTTTGTTAAGTTTAAGTAAATCTTTT
>NZ_CACWEU010000011.1:0-2211 GCF_902760015.1 Candidatus Ruminimicrobium bovinum | reverse complement strand
GCAGGTGGTTTTGGGACCGCATTTGTTGCGATTGCAGATGATTTAACGGCAATTTATTATAACCCTGCAGGGCTTGCATACCAAAAAGATACTCAGGTTATGGCATCTCTTTTTTATATCAGTTATCCCGTAACCTCCGATAAAAAAGATCCCAAGTATATGAGTGATAAATATTCAACAAGTGCTGTTGTTCCTTTTGTAGGTTTTTCTACAAAATTTTATTACGACAGCATCATTGCCGCAGGTGTTTATGTTCTCGGCGGAGGCGGGGGAACAGTTGAAGGGTTGCCTTCAGGTTGTAAAATAGAAGGGCAAATAAGTTATATGGTTTATAACATATCTTTGGCAAAACAAATTAACGAAAAATTTTCAGTAGGTATAGGTTTTGATGCAATTCAATTTCAAGACAAATTAGTAGCGAAAGTTCCTCCTTATGGTATAGATATTGATTACAATAGAAGTGCTTTCGGCTTTCAAGGAAATATCGGTATTATGTATAAACCTGTAAAAAAACTTTCAACGGCTTTTGTTTTAAGAAGCGGAACTTATGTGGATGTTCCCAATGAACCTGATTCTTCAAACCCGGCATTTAAAGAAACAGTATGTTATCCTTTAACCTGGGAATTAGGTTTTGCTTATGATTTGTTTGAACCGTTTACCATAGCGGCATCAATTTCACAAAACAAAAATTCTTGGACATCCGTTGCATACCGGGATATAATGCAATATAGAGTCGGAACCGAATATAGAGCAACAGAAAAATTGGCTTTACACTTAGGTTTCTTTTCGGATCCGAACTTGATTAGAGATGAATACAAAAATGATCCTGCAAGAGGATACAATTTAACAAACCTTGATATGTATAATATGAAATATGTAACGGCAGGTATCGAGTATAAATTTACAAATGCATTAAAATTAGCTTTTTCTTTTACACATTCTTTTACAAATCCTGTTTCGTATAACGGCATAACTTATAAATATGAAGTTAATTTAGGCAGACTTGATATAGGATATAAGTTTTAACAAAATAAAATACAAAATAAAAAACTCCTTCAAAATAAATTGAAGGAGTTTTTTATTTTCAACTTTTAGAATTAAACTTTAAGACAACATTTTTTAAAAATTTTTATTTATTTTCTTTTAAAACTGCTTTGTAGAAAACCCCTGCCAAAGCTCCGCCTATTGCAGGTGCAATTATAAATACCCAAACTTGTGCCAAAGCTTGTCCGCCTTGAAACAATGCAGGTCCGAAAGATCTTGCAGGATTAACCGATGTCCCGGTAAAAGGAATACCGATTAAATGAATAACAACAAGTGTTAAACCTATAACCAAACCTGCAACCGAAGCATTTTTTTCTTTGTCGGTAACACCGAGTATTGCCAAAACAAAAGCAAATGTTAATATTATTTCAACAATTATTGCCATACCTGCAGTAACTGTTGTTCCGTTAGCTAATACACCGCCAAAACCGTTAGCACCTAAAGCGGAAAAATTACCTAAACAAATTCCTAATAATATTGCACCGCAAATTGCTCCCAAAAATTGAGAAATAATGTATTTTACACATTCTGCAACCGTCATTTTTCCTGCAACACATACGCCGACAGAAACGGCCGGGTTTACATGACAACCGGAAACATTGCCTATTGAATAAGCCATAGCTACGATAGTTAAACCGAAAGCCAAAGCCGTTGCAATGTATCCTGCTTCCGGAAATTTACAACCTGATACTGCAGCAACACCGCAAGCAATAAAAACTAAAAAAAGTGTTCCCGTAAATTCTGCAACATACTTTTTCATTTACATATCTCCTTTTTAAAATTTTAGTCATTATATAATTTTGAAAAAATTTTATCAAAGTTATATAATAAAAAGATAATTTATATTTTGTAATATTTTAAATTCTTTTGGGGGAAAGTTTATGGCACAAAAAAATCAAATTTCTCAGTTACATCAGGAAAGATTAAATTTCAAACCCGTTTTACCTAATGTTTTAAAAAAAGGTGTTGCAAATGTAAAACCAGTTTTAGGTAAAGCAACAAAATCAGTTGCGGATTGTGCTAAAATAAAAGCAATTTTTGAAAAAACTTACGGTATGCCGGTGGTAAGTTTTCAAGCAGGAAAAAACAGTGCGGTTTCCAAAAAAACAGTTACCGTCGGTGTTGTTCTTTCAGGCGGACAAGCTCCCGGGGGACATAACGTTATAT
>NZ_CACWEU010000010.1:0-2071 GCF_902760015.1 Candidatus Ruminimicrobium bovinum | reverse complement strand
GTAATTTATAATAATTAAACCTTGAACCACCAATGCAATTTCAAGCCATTCGTGAAATCTTTTTAATTTTGTGTTATGAACATCAAACGGTTTATGCATTACCCAAATAACAACAAATAAAACAACGAATAAAATTATTGAATATATCATTTTTGTTCTCCCGTAAAATAAGTTTTAGAATCCTAATTCTTTTAACCAATCGGAAACTTTTTTGTCGGCTTCCGTTCTGCTGTTTTGTGCTATATGTCCATAAATTGCAAGTCCTTTTTTTACATCTGCTTTTGTTACCGTTTTTACATTTCTTTCGGTTCCGCTTAATCCGCTTCCTTCGTGAGTGCAAAACGGTATTACCGTTTTGCCTGAAAAATCGTAACTTTCCAAAAATGTGTAAACAGGCATCGGCATATCCGCCCACCAGTTAGGATAACCGATAAATATTGTGTCATAATCTGCAAAGTTATCTACTTTTCCGATTATTGCAGGTCTTTCGTTTGCTCTTTTTTCTTTTTGCGCATATTCGGTTAATGCTGTATATCCTTTAGGATAATTATCTTTTTCAACTTTAATTTCAAATATGTTTCCACCGGTTTTATCTGCTATCATTTTACCGATTATAGCCGTATTTCCTTCTTTAATATTTCCCACATTATATTGTTCACCTGTTCTTGAAAAATATGCTACCAAAACTTTTTTACCGCCGTTTACTTTTGTTGTTGATTCTGCTGCTGCCATAACATTGCCTCCGTTATTATTACTTTTTAATAAAAAAATCGCACCTACACAAACTACAAGTAAAACCGTTACAAAAATTTTTAATTTCATTTTTACCTCTCTTTTTCTTTTTTCTCATATTTCTGCTTCTTATTTTGAAGGTTTAAGTTCTCCGTAAAAATATGCTGCTGTTGCTCCGCCGTCAATTAAAAAATCCGAACCGGAAATAAAATCAGCTTTTTCACTTAATAAAATTTCAGCAATATTTGCAACTTCGTCTGCCGTTCCCGGCCTTCCTGCGGGACACTTTGCAAACATATTTTTATAAAAGTCGCCTCTTGGACCGTTAAACTCATCTATTGCTAAAGGTGTAACAATAATTCCCGGAGAAATTGAATTTATCCTTGCATTTCTTTTGCCCCATTTTACTGCTTCAGCCATAACTCTTTTAACATTACATCTTTTTGCCATTTGATAAGCATGTAAAGTATCTTTTATATTTTTCGGTTGTAAAACTTCAAGCTTTAAAAGTTCTTCCGTTGGTGTTGTTGCGAGTTGTTCGTCAATTTCAGGAGTAAGTGCCGGCATTCTGTGCCCTGACTGAGAAGAAATTGTAATTCCTCTCCCTCCGTTTTTTATAACTTTTCCAGTTTCTTCAAGCAAAACTGCCGTTCCGTATAAGTCCACTTTTAAAATAACTTCTACAGGTGCTTGAGAAGGAGAAACTCCGGCAGAATTTATTAAGGTTGATATTTCGCCGTATTTTTGTCCGACTTTTATTAAGTTTAAAACAGATTCTCTTGAAGAAATATCACACTCTATTGCTTCAATATCAAAGCCGGTATCCGACATGATTTTTGATATTTCTTTTGCATTTTCAATATTTTTATCACCGACAATTATTTTTTTACCAAACCCTACCCTGCGAGCAATTGCCATACCTATTTGACCTGCACCGGTCCATAAAATAACATCTTTCATTAAAAATCTCCTTTATTTGGTTACTTTTACGGAAATATTTTTATTTTCCGGTTGATTGTTTTTTTGCCGAATATGTTGAAGCAACAATTGTTTTTATCAAAAAATCTTCGTTTAATTCTATTGTTAATTCAAGATTCCAAGTATGTTTGTCTCCGCCGAAAACAGCAGCAGACACTTTACTTTGACCTACAAAATTCAAACTGTTTTTAACTATAATATTTTCGGTTTCGTTGGAATAATAATTTAATGTTCCGTTTTTAATTGAGTTTAAATATTCTTTTTTATTCTGTTTTAAACCTGTCATGTGAACCAAAACAAATTTTTCGTCCAACATTTTTCCCAAAGATAAAATATCTTTATTTATCATAAATTCATACAT
>NZ_CACWEU010000009.1:0-5088 GCF_902760015.1 Candidatus Ruminimicrobium bovinum | reverse complement strand
TAACCGATGAAGGTGAAGATTTAGGTAAACAACTTACAAGAAGGCACCGCCTTACAGAAAGATTACTTGCCGATGTTTTGGATTTTAACAGACAGGATATAGAAAAAATTGCTTGTGATTTGGAACATAATCTCTCTACCGATTTGGCGGACTCTATTTGTACATTACTCGGACACCCGAAACAATGTCCGCACGGAAACCCGATACCCGAAGGAAACTGTTGCAAAAATTCAAGCAGCAAAATAGAATCCATTGTTGTTCCGTTATCAAAAATAGATATTGCAGATGAAGTAACACTTTCTTATATTGTTACAACAAACCACGATTATATGCATAAGTTATTGTCACTCGGTATGGTGCCCGGAACAAAATTAAAATTACATCAAAAATTTCCTACATACATTGTAAAAGTTAACGAAACACAAATCGCATTGGACGGTGCGGTTGCAAACCTTATTTATGTAAGAAAATAGCAACTAAAAAATTACCGCTTCATTTTTTTAATGATTTCTTTTGTTTTTGGAGAAACTCTCAGCGATTCCGTAATTTTTTGAAGAGTTTTGTTATAAGTCCAAATATCAAGATTGCTTTTTTTAAGATATATCATTGTTATTTGCGGAAATTTAACAAAAGCTGCCGATATTGCCCAAGCAACAGCCATTTTAACATAATAGCCGTTATGTTTAACGGTATCAAAAATATTTAGCACATCTTTTATATATTTTTCATCTATAAAATAGTCTAACATCATAACTATTGCAAACCGCAATTCAAACTCTTTTTTTGATTTTAAATATTTCCGTATAAACTTCCAAACCGTTTCTTTGTTTTTGTTTACTGTTTTTAAACCGGAACAAAAAATATCGCATACCGCCCAATTGTCTATTTTTAAAATAAAGTTTTTTATTATCGGTAAAAGCTCCGTTATATCGGCGTTTTTTATAAAACCTATAAGCATACCTTGCAACATTATTTCTTCGTAATAAACAGTTTCATTAAAAGAAATATATTCTTTAAAATTTTCTTGTTTTGAAAGTTTTTTGGCATAAGCTCTTAATACGGGAATTCGCACACCTATAATATTATTTGTTCCCGGACATAATGAACGGTGGAATTGTTGGTACTTTTTATCCTGTAAATTCAATAAATCTTGTCTTATTTTTTCATACATACCTAACATTATAACAAAAATTGATAATATTAATTTATTATTCTATAATTTTATGTATAAATTTATGATGAAAAGGCGGTAATAAATGAATAATACAAAAAGATATTTGTATTTGATTGTCGGAACAATAGCACTTTTATTTGCCGGGACTGTTTATGCCTGGTCTATTTTAAAAGTTCCGTTGGCACAAAATTTCGGTTGGACTGTTCCTCAACTTACGGTAAACTTTACACTTACAATGAGCTTTTTCTGCTTAGGCGGAATTTTGGGCAGTTTATTGAACAGGAAAATCGGCTTAAGAACTACATTAATAATTTCCGCTTTTCTTTCAGGTTTAGGATTTATTTTAACATCTTTTCTTTCCGGTAGCAGTATATCAATGTTATATTTGTGTTACGGCATAATTTGCGGGCTTGGTATCGGTATTGCATATAACAATATAATTTCAACGGTAAACCAATGGTTTTTAGATAAAAAAGGTTTTTCGTCGGGTGTTCTTCTTATGGGTTACGGGGCATCTTCTTTGGTTATCGGAACAATAGCTGCCAAAACAATGGCAGCGGCAAATTTCGGTTGGAGAAACACATATTTGTCAATAGGTATTGCATTGTTTATAGTTTTGTTTGCCTGTGCAATAATACTAAAAACTTTTATTTCGGACGATAACGGCAAAAATTCAAATAACGGTTTAGTGCAAACAAAAGATTATACATTGAAAGAAATGCTTAAAAGTGTAAATTTTTGGAAGGCATTGGCGGTTATAACTTTTTTGGCTGCTTGCGGAAATACGGTAATTTCCATTGCAAAAGATATATCTCTTGCAAGCGGACTTGCCGAAACATTAGCCGTGGCAATGGTTGGAGTTTTATCCGTTTGTAACGGACTTGGAAGAATTATTTGCGGTTTAATATTTGATAAATTCGGTTGTAAAAAAACGATGATATATGCCGATGTTTTAACGATTGTTGCAGGAGTTGTTATATTAACGGCTGTAATAAATTCTTCCGTATCGTTATGTGTTGCGGGGCTATGTATTGTAGGGTTGTCTTTCGGTTGTTGCCCCACGATATCGGCAGCATTTATTGCAGATTTTTTCGGTAAAAAAAATTACAATTTAAATTATTCCGTATTTAATTTGAATTTGTTATTGGCATCACTTATAGCATCGGTAGAAAGTTATCTTTTGGCGCTTTCCGGCGGATATGTGTTGCCTTTTATTGTTCTTATATCTTTGGCAACAGTTGCGCTTATTATAACAATGAGTATAAAAAAACATAACAATAATTTGAAAATTGCATAGCAATTTTTTAAATGGTATAATCAACAAATCTAAAATAAAAAAGGTTAATTTTAATGAAAAATATTGCAATATTAGGTTCATCAGGTTCCATAGGAATACAGGCACTTGATATAGTAGCTAAAACAAAAGATAAATTTAAAGTTTGCGGACTTTCCGTTAATTCAAACATCACTTTGCTTAAAAAACAAATAAAACAATTTAAACCTTCAATTGTTTCAGTTGCTACAAAAGAAGATGCCGAAAAATTGTTGATATGGTGCAGAAATAATAAATTAAAAATAAAGGTCGTTTACGGTATTGAAGGTTTAAAACATGTTGCTTCAATAAAAGAAGTGGATACAGTTTTATTTGCGGTTGTAGGGTTTGCCTGTTTGGAACCTTTACTTGCTGCAATTGACAGCGGGAAAAATGTTGCACTTGCAAATAAAGAAGCACTTGTAGCGGCAGGCAGCATTATAATGAAAAAAGCGGAACAGAAAAAAGTTAAAATTCTTCCCGTTGACAGTGAACATTCCGCCATTTTTCAATGTATCGGACAGGAAAAAAAGAAGTTTATAAAAAGAATAATTTTAACCGCTTCCGGCGGACCTTTTTATAAATATAAAGGTAATTTAAACAATATTACGGTTGAGCAGGCACTTGCACACCCTACATGGAAAATGGGCAGAAAAATTACAATAGATTCCGCCACTTTAATGAATAAAGGGCTTGAAGCAATAGAAGCTTCGGTCCTTTTTGGTATACCTGTAGATAAAATTGATATAGTTATTCATCCGCAGTCGATAATTCATTCAATGGTTGAATTTAGTGACGGTTGTGTTATGGCACAAATGTCAAACCCGGATATGCGGTTACCTATTCAATATGCACTTTCTTATCCGGAAAGAACAGATTGTTACATAAAACCGCTTAATTTAACCGAAGTTGCAAAATTGGAATTTTATAAGCCGGATTTTAATAAATTCGAATGTTTAAAAATTGCATATAGTTGTGCAAAAAAAGGTTGGACAATGCCGGCTGTTATGAATGCCGCAAACGAAACGGCAGTTAAATATTTTTTAGGCGGTAAAATAACATTTTGCGATATACCTAAAATAGTTAAGCAGGTTACTGATAAACATAAAATAATTAAAACAAAAAATATAAATAAATATATTGAAGCGGATAACAAAGCAAGGCAGGATGCCTTAAAAATTATAAAACAAAAAATCGGAGAAATATAATGGCTTTTTTTTCGGGAACATTTTCGGTGTTGATACAAATTATTGCAGTTGTATTCGGATTAGGTCTTTTAGTGTTTTTGCATGAACTCGGACATTTTTTAACTGCAAAATATTACGGTGTGCGAATTTTAAAATTTGCTTTGGGGTTCGGTCCTGAAATTTACGGTTGGACCAAAGGGGAAACAAGATATTCCGTTTGTCTTTTTCCTTTAGGTGGGCTTGTTGAAATGGCAGGTGAATATTCCGAAGCAAACAAAGACAATAAAGAACAACCCGTTCCGAAAGAGGGCGACTTTTTGTATTTAAAATGGTATAAAAAGGCAATAATAGCGTTTATGGGTCCTTTTACCAATTATGTTTTAGCCGTTATATTGTTTTGGTTTGTCTTTTCAATTTGGGGTGTGCAAACAGTTTCAACCGAAGCCGTTATAGGTAATATGCTTGATACTTCTTGTGCAAAACAAGCCGGTTTAATGCTTAATGATAAAATTGTTTCAATAAACGGTGTTAATATAAATAATTGGAACGAACTTACTTCAACTTTAAAAGATAAGGCAAAACAGCAAACCGAAATTACAATTTTAAGAAACGGTAACGAAATGAAATTTTCTTTGGTTATGGATGAAAATCCTACTACAGGCGGCGGAATGTTGGGTATTCAACCTAAAATAACAACGGAAAAAACTTCCGTATTTAAAGCATTATATTTAGGTTTTGATACAGCCGTTTATCAATCAACATTTACATTGGCTTATTTATGGGATAAACTTGTCACATGGGAAAAACCCGAAATTGCAGGCCCTATAGGTGTAATTCAGGTTATGGCAAAATCGGCAAATTCGGGTTTCGGCAATTATTTTAGATTGCTTGCCGTAATTTCGGTGGCACTCGGTTTATTTAATTTACTTCCTATTCCTCTTGTTGACGGCGGGATGATTGTGCTTTACTTTGTTGAAGGAATTATCAGAAAAACCATAAGTATGAAAGTAATTCAGGTTTATAACACTATCGGGCTTTCTTTGATACTTCTTATTTTTATTTTTGCTACCTACAGTGACTTAATAAGACTCGGTATCGGCAAGCTGTTTAAATAAAAATAACTTTACGATTTTTGAAGATTGGAAGTAAAGAAAAATAAATCTTTAGTTTGTCCGAGTTTTTTCTTTTTTTTGCCTTTCCGAATCTGCTTTAGCATATGAGGAATCTGCCGTTGTTGTTTGTCGTTAAACTTTTCAGGTTCTCTGCTAAAAAATTGCAAAGCGATTTTTTTAATCTTTCACAAAAATTTCACAATTGGATGTTGCAAGTGTTAGGGTTAAATACATTTTGCCGTTTTTGAAAGGTAAAAAAATTCCATAGGTGAAAACAATCTGTTATTAATGTTAAGATGTCTG
>NZ_CACWEU010000008.1:0-10849 GCF_902760015.1 Candidatus Ruminimicrobium bovinum | reverse complement strand
TCAAAACCTATTTTATCTGTTAAATATTTAACTGTCTTTAAATTTCCCAAAGAGCAACATGCCATTAAAGGATTTATACCGCTTGCACTATTTAAAGTAACGTCTGCACCTGATTGTATCAGTTGTTTTACTGCTTCCAAGTTACCGAGTGCCGATGCAATAAAAAATGCGGATAAACCGTTTTTGTTTTTATAATCTGTTAAACTCTGGTCTGCCGCTGCAGTTAATTCTTTTATAAGTTCGGCATTATTGTTAATTGCAGCATATATCAGCGCCGTATTTCCATATTTGTCTGTTGCTGCAATATTTGCTTGTTTTGATAATAATAACAAAGCTATTTCATCATTATTTTTTTTAACTGCTATTATTAAAGCTGTTTCTCCGTTTTTATTTCTTTCATCTACATCAATTCCTTTTTGTAATAATAATTCAACTATATCTTTTTTTTCTACCGCACATGCCAACATTAAAGCACTATTACCTAAATTGTCTCTTACTTCAAAATCGGCATCGTTATCAAACAAATAATTAACCGTATTCAAGCTGCTTTTTTCAATAGCAATAAGTAACGGCGTTTTCCCGTTTTTGTCGGTTGCATTTACATCTTCGCCTTCTTCTGATAAAGCTATTTCCATTGCATCGATATCTCCGGAAGCTGCTGCCGAAAATATATCTGCCATAGATTTAACGGAAAACATACATAAAAAACAAAACACGGTAAGTAACATAAATTTTTTACTCATAAAATCCTCCAAATAAAATAGTATAAATCAATAACTTATATGATACAAAATAAATAAATTAAAACAAAATTCTTTTTTAAATAAAATTTACAATTTTTGTTATAAGAATGGCTGTTAAATTATTATGCAAGTCATATATAGGTTCTATTTTTAATTGTAAATCATATAGCAAAATCGGTTCATTCTTTTTATTTTCAAGTAAATCGGATACGGTTTTTATTATTTCACTATTATTTGTCGCTTCCATAATATGAATATTGTTTTTTGAAGATTTAAATATTTTATTTCCAGTATTCGAAATATAAATAATATTTGCTTTACTGTCCAAAACGGAAATAATATCTTTTTTTGTATTAAGTTTATCTATTATCAACGGTAAATTGTTTGAATTTTTAATTTCTTTTTTATTTTCAACAGAACATTGTTTTACCATATCTATAAGTTCAAAATAAATTGTTCTTTTATTATTATCTTTTACGGTTAAAATTTTTTTTGTTTCAGTAAAAGGTTTTAATAATAGAATATAACATAATAAATATATAATTATTGATATTATTAAAGAAATTATTAACGAACATAAATATAATTTGTTTTTCCAAGCAGAATAATTGTTGGTTATATCTTCAAATGATAATACAAAACAAATAAAGCCGTTATCATCAACAGGAAAAGAATACAAAGTTATGTTGTCATTAACTGATTGAAAAAGTTGTTCTTTTGAATTTATTACATTACTATAAATGTTTCCAAACAGTTTTTTGTTCCATTTGCTTGAGTCGTTATGCATTGATATTGTTGAGTCTTTATCAAGTATAAAAACTTCCGATATGTTTTTTATTTTTGAAAAATATTCCGTAGAATACAAAAGAGATATATCATCGGATTTTAAGTAATTGTTTTTTAATTCGTTGGCAGCTATTGTCAAATAACTTGCGGCTGTTTGCTTTTCGTTTTCTATTGCTGTTTTTAACCTGATATCATAATTGAATGTTATAAGTATATACAGGACGGTAAAAACTAAAATAAAAGATATTGATGCTATTAAAAATATATTTTTTTTCAATCTTATCTCCAAGGATAAAATTCATTCTCTATTTCTTTCGTTCCGTCTTTTTTTATTAATGTCGGGACATTTGTTTTCATTTCAAATTTTAAAAAAGTTTCATAATAATCATCTCTAATTCTTAATGATCCTCCAAGATTGAAACAATGCATATCTCTGTAAAGTTTAAGTTCCTGGTCATGTCCGCCAAAATATATTTCGGTAAATTTACATGTTGTCCTTATTGTATAATCAAATCTCCATTTTGCATTTAACCAAAATCCTATACCGGTTACTATATCAACTTCTTCCGGCCTGTAATCATAATAAAAAGAACCGAAAGTAAAATATAATTTTTCAATTTGTCCGAATTTTGTATCAAGTTGAAAATTTTTGAATTTAAACGGGTCCAAATCCTGCTGTTGCCTTAAATAAACCGTTACTTTTGAAGAGGGGACATAAGTTAATTCGGAAATTAAAGGATACCAATTTTTATATCCGTTATCGGCAAAAACTACATCAGATTCTCTAAAATCATATCCTGTATAATTTCGTAATATTAAATTTGAAGATAAATACATGTAATTGTTAAAAAGTAATGCATTTTTTGCAAATCCTTTATCAACTGCGTCGGTATCAATCATTAATGAATTTTCGGCACTTCTTAAACGTGCTTCATAATTAAAATTAAAATCAACCCAACTTGCTAAACGATACCTTGCATTTAACGATCCGTAATAATTTGCAACCGCTATAGGGTCCTGTTCATAATAATGTTTTTTACTTTTAAATTCTTCTTTAATACCTAATGTAGGTTTCAATGTAAATCTTTTTGATATTTTATAATCTTTTGTTATATTATAGTCGGCATTTGCCAATACATAACTGAAATCGTCGCTTGATATTGCAATGTTATAATCGGTTCTGTTTTCAAAGTTAAAAGTAAAATTGTTTGTAACACCGAACTTTTTTTTGGGATAAATTGAAAAATAAACTTGCGGAAGTTGTAAGTAAGAACCGGGTCTTATTTTGTCGTTAGCATCATACAGTTGATAAAGTTCGGATAATATCCTTAAGTTTGAAGCTGAAGACTGACGGGTAAAAGATAAATAAGATCTTCTTGTATTGGCGGTCCTGTTCCAGTTATCCAATTGATAAGTATTATTAAATTGTGAATCGCTTTGAAATTCACCCTTGGCTTGAACTGTCCAATAATCATTTATTTTTTGCCAATATGACGGTTGCACGGACCATCTTTGAGAATCGTCTTTTCTGTATAATGCTCCGTAACCGAAGATAGATGCTTTAATTTTTTTAGGGTCATAATAATTAAACTCAAGTCCCGCACCTTCACCTATTGAACCGAGATAATCCAAAAGTAATTTTCCGTCAAATTTTTTTGTAAATTTATATTTTAATTTTGTTTTTAAAGAAAGCCCGCCTTCGTTTATGTAACCCGGCTCTATTTCATAAGAAAATTTACCGTCTCCGCCTGATAAATATCTTGTGTATTTCGGAAGATAAAAAACGGGAACTTTACCTACATAATATGTCGCTTTTGAAACTGATATTTTTTTATCTACAACAAGTAGCCCTTCTTTTGCATATACATAATGGTGCGGTTGGTCTAAGTCGCAGTTAGAAATAATAACATTTTCTATTTTATAAGTATCGGATGAAATTTTTATCATTTTTTCCGCTTTAAAAAATATAGGCATGGAACAACCTTTTGAATTTGATATTGTTCCTGCTTCTTCGTCCATACTATATTCCACGGAATCTGCAAAAATTGTATTACTTGATTCCAGTATGGTTACATTACCGTCCGCTTTTAGTTTCTTTGCAGGGATTGTTACTTCAATGTTATCGGCTTGTAAAATTTTACCTAACCAATCCAGCGTTATATTTCCGGAGGCCGTAATTACACCGGATTCCTGTTGATAAGTAAGGGTATCTGCTTTAATATCCACTTCGTAAGCATATAAGGTGCTTGCGGAAAATATTAATAATAAAAAAATTAATGATGTTATTTTTTTTAGAATTGTCATTTAATTTTTTACTAACATTGCCGAACCTGCAACACCAAGCTTACTTGTATATTTTGAAATTACAATTTTACAGGATTTTGCAGCTGTTTTAAATGCTCTTTTATCTATTTCTTTATATGCAGTTTCAAAAAATAATTTGTTTGCTTTACTTATACCGCCGCAAATAACAATGTGGTCGGGATTCATAAAATTTAATATTGTTGTTAAAAGTATTCCTAATTTTTCACCGGCTTGTTTCCATACCTGCTTTGCAACAAAATCGTTTTTTGCACAAGCTTCCGATAAAATTTTAGGAGTAATTTTATTTTTGTCATTGTTGACTAATTTTAAAATAATATTTGATTTATGTTTTTTCATTAATTCGGTTGCCGATTTAACAAGATGTTTAACTCCGATATAAGTTTCTATACAACCGTTATTTCCGCAATTACATTTATTGCCGTTACTTTCAACGGTAATATGCCCTATTTCGCCTGCAGTTCCGGTTGCTCCTCTGTATAATTTTTTATTTATTATTATACCGCCGCCAACACCCGTTCCAAGTGCAACACAAACCATATTTGTTGCTTTGCCTTTTAAATCAAGCCAAAAAGCGCCTATTGCAGATGTGTTTGCATCGTTATCTATAAAAACTTTTCTTTTTGTTAATCTTTCAAGTTCTTTTTTAAGATAAATATTTTTCCATTTAGGTAAATTAGGGGAAAAACGAACAATTCCCTTAACCGAATCGATATCTCCTGCAATTCCTACACCGATATTTTTAATTTTAGAATAATATTTTAATGAATTTAACTTGTTAACTATATTTTTTATAACCGTAATCGGTTTTGCCGTAACATCTGTATCCAAAACAGTTTCTTCAATAATTTTTGCGGTTTCTGTAACAACAGCTATTTTTATTTGAGTTCCGCCCATATCTATACCTAAATAATAGTTAAGCATTTTCTTTCCTTTAAATATTTAATTATATAACCTGCCAAATAAAATGAACCTGATACTACAATTGTTTCATTGTCTTGTAATTTGTTAAAAAAACTATTCAAATTTTTTATAACAGTTACTGCGGATGTATATTTTAAAAATTCTTTTTTTATTAAATTCGGTTTTAATTCTCTTTTGTTATTAATATCAACTATAAATACGGAAGTAAAAGCCGAAGAAAAATTTTTTATAATTTCGGTATAATTTTTTTCTTCCATAACGGCAAATAATAAAGGGTTTTCTTTTTTATAAAAAGGACTTTTTTTATACAAACTTAAAAAATTACTCACCGCTTGTTTATTATGTGCTCCGTCAATAATTAACCTTAAATTTTTATTTTTAATTTTTATATTTTGAATATCAAATCTTGCAATATATTTTAATTTTTCTAAAATTTTTGGAATTTTTGAAAAATTTATTTTAAAACCTTTGTTTTTTAATAATTCACAAGCATATAAAACGACTGCCGTATTATAAATTTGGCTTTTCCCGAGTAACCCTAAATTTACGGATATATTCAGCTTGTTACTTCTGTAATAAACAGTTTGATACAAATCCTGCCAGTTATAATTTTTATTGCCGGTTGCCGTAAAATCAAAACCTAATCTGTAAACGGAAGTATGCTTTTGTTGGGCTGTTTCCTTTATTACATTGAATGCTGTATTAGGCATTTTACCGCAAACAACCGGAATTTTATTTTTTATGATACCGGCTTTTTCAAATGCTATTTTTTTTAATGTTTTACCTAAAATTTCCGTATGGTCAAAAGAAACAGTTGTTATTATACTGACTAAAGGTTTAATTATGTTTGTTGCATCAAACCTGCCGCCCAAGCCCGTTTCCAAAACAACAATATCAACATTTTTTTTAACAAAATATATAAAAGCCAAAGCCGTAATATATTCAAAAAAAGTTAAACCGTATTTTTCGGATAATTTTTTATATTTATTATCTAATTTATTTAAGTCTTCTTTTTTTACGGGAACGGAATTTATTTGTATTCTTTCGGTTATATCAATAATGTGGGGGGAAGTATAAAGCCCCGTTTTATATTTTGAAGCCGTTAAAATTTCCGCCAACATTTTTGCGGTAGAACCTTTTCCGTTT
Organism: Candidatus Ruminimicrobium bovinum; assembly: GCF_902760015.1. NCBI lineage: Bacteria > Pseudomonadati > Elusimicrobiota > Endomicrobiia > Endomicrobiales > Endomicrobiaceae > Candidatus Ruminimicrobium > Candidatus Ruminimicrobium bovinum. The sequence goes on along the minus strand of NZ_CACWEU010000008.1, from coordinate 4,928 downwards.
GTTCCTGCAATATGAATATATTTTAATTTTCTAAAATTTATATTCAAATCAAAAAGAAATTTCTCAATTCTTTCCGTTCCTAAAACCATATTTTTGTATTCGCCATCTGCAGAATAAAGCATATTTATTTTTTTACAAAGAACTTTAAAATTTTTGTAAGTGTATCTTTTAAATTTTTTCTTTCAACTACAATATCAACCATTCCGTGTTTTAAAAGAAATTCCGATAACTGAAACCCTTTCGGTAATTGTTGTCTGATTGTCTGTTCTATTACTCTCGGTCCTGCAAATCCTATTAAAGTATTAGGTTCTGCCACAATAATATCGCCTAACATTGCAAAAGATGCTGCAACACCTCCCGTTGTCGGATCGGTTAAAACAGATATATAAGGCAATCCTTCTTCCGAAAGTTTAGATAATGCCGCAGATGTTTTTGCCATCTGCATAAGAGAAAGAATTCCTTCCTGCATTCTTGCTCCGCCGGAGGCCGATACTATTATAACCGGAAGTTTTTTTGCAATGGCATCTTCAATCAGGCGAACAACTTTTTCACCTACAACAGCACCCATACTACCGCCCATAAAGCCAAAATCCATAGCGGCTATCATTACTTTTATGGAATTTATTTTTGCTTCACCGGTTAAAATTGCATCATTTGTAGTATAAGATTCTTTTTTTTCTTTATATCCGGGGAACCCTATTACATCAACAGGTTTTAATTTTGCATTTGTTTCTTTAAATGATTTTTCGTCAACAAGTAATTTTATTCTGTCTTTTGCACTCAAACGAACATAATAACCGCATTTCGGGCATACCATAAAGTTTTCTTCAAAATCTTTTTGAAATATTATTTGTTCGCATTTTTTACATTTATTCCAAAGCCCTTTAGGCAATTCTTTTTTGTTACTTGAAGCTGTTGTAACCATCATTTGTTTTACTTCCTCCAAAATAATATAACTATAATCTATTATATTATACCAGATTATAAAAAAATCACAAAACGGCTTAAAACTTAAGAACTTTAGGTTTTTGTGTAAAAGAATAAAAAGTTGCAGTTACATCCGTTAAATATAATACTTGGGTGTTATCATCATCGGCTTTATACATTTTTTGTAAACTCGGATAATTATCAAGCATGTGTTGTTTTGCTTGGATTCTGTCATCGTTTATTGCTTTGGCTTCTATTCTTATCCATGAGTTACCGTCAAATGCACAAATTTCAATTTTAGGGTTTTGTGATATTTGTTTTGATACATTTTTTATTTTTCCGGTTTGAATGTATAATTTGTTTTCAAATAAATCTATTGTCCCGAAAGGTCTTAGTCTCGGCTGGTCATTTTCTACCGTTGCAAGATAATAAGTTTTACATTTTTTTAAAAAATCATAAACCGTTTTCATATCGTTCTCCTTGTTTTTATTTTCAGTCAATTCTATTTTATCTTTTTTTATGTTCTCTTGTTTATTTTCTTTTTTTGCATAAACGGTTGAATATAAACATAAAAGCAATAAACAGAATAATAACACTTTTTTCATAAAATACTCCTTAAAAATATATATACATAAAATTATATCATATTTAATGTTTTTTATTTTTTTATTAAGTATTTTAAAGAATGTTTTATTCATTCATACATCAAAAAGTTATTTCACAAATTTGCCCGACATACTGCTGTCTCGGTGTTTTTGTAAAATAACAGTAAACAATATTTGTTAAGGAGAATTATTATGAATAACTCCATAAAAAAATTAACTGTAACACAATTTGAAAATTTAACAAAAGAACAAGCTTTTGAATATGCAAAAAAAATAAACTTTAAAAAAGCATCATATTATTTTTGTCGTCTTTCAAAAACACAACTTATCGAATATGCAAGAGAATTAAATTTTAAAAATGTTCCTAAGTGGGTAATAGATATTTTAGGAAGAGGTTACTTTACGGCATGTTATTATGCCGAAGCATTAAACTATAAAAATGTTCCTAAAAAAATTATATATGCTTTAAGTGAAAACGGAAGAGAATCTTACAGGTATGCAAGAAAAATAGGTTTTAAGAATGTTCCTAAAACAATTATAGATAGAATAGCAATGTATCCTTATTATTCTTGGGAATATGCAAAAAATGTGCTTATAAATAAAAATTTGCCTTTTACCGAAATAGATAAAATTAAATTACCGCAAAACATTATAAATACCGTTAAAAATTCAGGCGGTTATAACAGAGATGTTTTAAAAAAAGGAAAAATTTTTAATTTTAAATTTAAAGATGAAATTGAATCTGATAAAGATATTAGATATTACAAAGTAAATGTCATCAAATGTCCAGATGAACTCAATAAAGAAATTATGGAAAAAGTTTTTGAAGAAGAAAATCCGCATGTTTGGCTTAATTTATGGACTGATTTCCCGAATTTTGTTCCATTTGATTTTACCGTAAATAATAAAAAGTATTTATGTGTATGTGAATATATGCATGAATATGAGTATATGGATATTGTAATAACCGAATATACAGAACCTAAAATACAATCTTTCAGTATGAAAGAAATAGAACAAAGGTTAGGTGAAAACCATTTACATAATATGTTTTTTGACCATTGTGCAAAAATAGTAACAGATAATAAATCGGAAAGAGTATCTCATTGGATAAAAGAATTATGGCTGTATTGCGGATGGATTCAATACAATAGAATAAAACCGAATAACAAAACCATATCTTATGATTTGATGAGAACATATTTTTTCGGCGGTTGGGGACACAATTATGATTTCTTCAAACAAGATTTATTTAATGCCTATACTGAAATAAAGAAAACAAAACCGAATATAGAAGATAAAAGTGATAACAGGTTATCCTTTGTAAAGTTCAAAGTATTTATAAGGAAAACAATGCAGTTGTTATCTAAACAACAATTAACCGAAGAAAAACTGACAAATTTAGCAAAACAATATTTAATTTAAAAAGGAGAAATAAAATGAGCAAAAAGAAAAAAGAAACAAAAGAAGAAAAAGCACTTTGGTACACCGGTTACAATTATTTACACAAAGGAGAATACGAAAAAGCAAAAAAGTTTTTTAACGAGGCGATAAATAAACAGAATGATGAAACGGGTTACCTTATGATGGGTATTTTAAACGACAAATTAAAAAAATACAACGAAGCCATTGAGAATTTCAACAAATATGCGGAAAGTTCTGACAAAAACAAAAGTATTGCTTACGGTTATAAAGGTTCTGCAAAATTAAAATTAGGGTTTTATCGAGATGCTTTTTTTGATTTTATAAGTGCAATAGAACAGGAAATATCTAAAAAAGAAGAAAAACTGAAGAACCTTCAAAAAGCATTTATGGTAATAATGGAAAAATTTGAAACAGTTAAATTTACTACAAAGGAAAAGATTGTTAGTATTGACAGAATTAATAAAAAAATTAATAAATGCTTTAAAGACAGTATTGTTTTTATTAACGATAATAATTTCAAAAAAGCAATAGAATGTATGCAAAAATTAGTGCAAATGTATCCAAAACCGGCTACCTCGGAAAGCACTATAGAAAATAAGGAGAACAAATAAAATGAAAATTTGTAAATTTATTTTAACTTTTTGCATATCCCTAATTATTGCATTAATTATTTGGTATTACTTTGTTTATAAAAGTTTTTATCTCGGTTATTCAATCAGCGAAGATAATCAAAGCTATATAACAGATACCGCTTCAAGCAAAATATTAAAAGCTTCTATTGATGATAATATTAAAAAGGATATGCTTAATGAATTATTTAAAAATGCACCTGCAAAAATAACGGTTAAAAATATTTCCGCCAATACTGTATTTTATACAAAAGAAATTGAAAACAGCAGTAAATTTATAGGACAAACATTGTTTGTTATGCAAACTCAAACGGATAAAACAGATTATGAAGTTAAATATGTTTCATACTGTGAACCTAAATTAATTTATGCAATAAAAAGTGCAATTTGTATGAATAAAAATTTAGTTCAAGAAAAAGTAATAAAATCCGATGACAGTTTTTTAAATTTATTTGCCAAAATAAAAAAATATTATTGTAACCATATATTATCAATAAAATTTTGGTTGTTGGTAATAGTTATTATGTTGTTGACATATCGTAAAAAAATAAAAGGTTGTTTCTGTACAAATTAATAAATTTTTATGTTTCAATTCTTTTTTAGTATAATTAAGATGTTAAAAAACTAAAGGAGAAAAATTTTTAGTAAATTGTAGTTTGTAGCTCAACTATTAGTTGTAGTTATTACAACTTAGTCTTACAAAAAGAAATTTTGTAAACAAACACTGTTTGCGAAATTAGTATAAATAAGAATTTTAAGTTATAAAAGCACTTTCTTCACGATTAACTTATATCATAAAAATCTATAACTTTGCGACATATTGTTGTCTGTATAAATTTATAAAATAATAAAAGATACTATTAAAAATATAAAAATCTAAAAGGAGTGTGTTATGGAAAATTTGGATTTTTTAACAAAAGAAGAAAACGAAGCAAGAAATAAATTTTTAGAAAAATTTAATATTGAAAAAATAAATGAAATAAAAGATGATGAATTACCATATACAATTTATGGAAATAAAGAACATGATAGTATGGCATATAATATAGAATTTGTGTTAAATAATGATTTTGGCAATATGAGTGGAACAGCTAAAAATATAACATATCCTATATATTTAAAAAAAGAAGATAATACTTGGAAAAAAGAGAATAGCATTATACAATTTGAAGAAGCTACACGAATCTCAAAAGAAACAAAAGATAGTATAAATTTAATAGATAATTTAATAAAAAATAATAAGTTTGATGATTTATTTAAATTTTTAAATAACAAAAAACATATTTTTGAATTTAGATTAATGCATAAATATTTATGTGTTGTATACCCGACCTTGTTCTTA
>NZ_CACWEU010000007.1:0-4878 GCF_902760015.1 Candidatus Ruminimicrobium bovinum | reverse complement strand
GATAGAGGTGAGCAGTGCGGTAATAAATTACGGGAACTTAAAATTAACCGGAGACGGAGAAAATAATGTTTACACCGTAGGACAGGGAACAATAACGTTTACGGGACAAATAACAAATAATAATATGTTGGCACAAAGATATATAGTAAACGAAGGAACAATAACAACAAAGTTGGAACAGATATATGCAAGTGATAAAATATTAAATAACGGTAAAATAGTAATTTCCGAAACTTCTCAGTATCATAATAATGAAAATAATTTTGAAGGAACAGGAACATTGGAAATATCGACGTCTATATTGAATTCTGCAAATATTCAACAAAACTCGGTGTTGATATCGACTTCCGTTGAATTTTACACAAAATCCGATTTATTAGATGTTGCAAATTTAAATAATAACGGCTTTTTGATTTTTTCCGAAGATTCGAAAGTAAATAAAAGTACGATAACCGGTTCAGGATTTTTGTATATACTAAGTGATGTTGAAAGTACTGGCGGAATTGAACAATATGCGATTATAAACCGAAATAATTTTACTGTGGACGGAAACAAATTTAAAGCCAATATTGTCGTAAACAACGGACTTATAACTTTATCAAACGGAAATGTAAATTTTGAAAATACTTACCTGCAGGGTAACGGAAGAATTGCCGGAGATGTTGTAATAGGATCTTCTTCTACATTGGCTCCGGGAAATTCCATAGGTGCTTTTTATATAAGAGGGAATTTAACTTTCGATAATAATTCTGCTTATGAAGTTGAAGTTAATGAGGATGATAGCGATTATACAAGAGCTTACGGAAATATAACGATTAATTCCGGCAGTAAACTTGAAATGAACAATATATATGGAAAATTTTTTGAACATAAAACTTATGATATTCTTTTTACGACGAGTACTTTAAGCGGTGTTTTCGAAGAAGTAAATTTATCAGGTTACGATGTTGATGTTTCAACGGATTTAAAGGAAAGCAGAATAGCTTTTTCAACTCAAACAGTTGACGGAGCAATGCAGGTAACATTAAGCAGAAAACAAACGGAATATTCAACTTCATCCGAACTTTCGGATTTATCGGTTTCTCAAAAAGCGGTTGCTCAAGCAATTGATATGATATCTTTGAAAAGCAATAAAGGACAAACGGCAAAATTATTATCGGAACTTGAAAGTTATTATTACTACAATTCAACATATAACACGGATAAAATAAAAGATATATTTACAAGTTTATCAGGAACAATATATGCAAATAATGCAATAGCTCCTTTCTTAAATTCCGGTTATGAACATATTTATGATAAAATATATAAAACGCATGAAGTAAAAGATTATGTTGATGAATATTATGTTGAAGGTGAAGAATATTACGAAACAAAAAGAAATTTATGGGGACAATACTTTTACAATTATTATGATGTTGACGGAAACAGAGATTATCCAGGTTATACCGATAGTATTGACGGCTTTTATGCAGGTTATGATGTTTCGTCATCTAAGAATAAGTTACTTGGTATAGTTGCAGGGTATGCACACGGGAAACTAAAACAGAAATATGATCAAACGGAAACACAAAGTATTAATTTAGGTGCTTACGGTGCATATAATAAAAATAATATTCAATTGAAAAGTTTGTTAATGTTAGGGTATGATACATATAATACCGACAGACAAACAAAGGCAAAAGCCGAATATAACGGTTATAATATTGCTTTTGATGTACAAGGCAGTTATGATGTTGCAATAAAAGAAAATTTTATATTAAAACCTTTTGTCGGAATTTTAACCGATTTTATAACACAAGATTCTTTCAGTGAAACAAATGCGGAATCTTTAAATTTATCCGTAAAACAAAACAGTAATTTTTTGGCACAGGCAAGAATAGGTTTTGATGTTACAGGAAAGATAAAACTTTTAAAATGGTATGCAAAGTTTGCAATAAAACAATTTTTAACACAAAATTATTTTGATACAAAAATAAAAATTGAAGATACCGGAACAGAATTTACTTTGAAAGGAACCGAACTTGCAAATACAATTTTTAATATAGGATTTGGCGGTGAATACATATTGTCACAATATTGGACGGCTTTTGCCAATATACAGGCAGGTATCGGTACAGGTAAATCAAATAATTATTATGGAAATATCGGCGTAAAATATAAGTTTGGAACAATAAATAAAGAGGAAGATTACATTATACGTTAAAAACAGCTTTATGCTTTTTAGTCGTTTTTGTGTTTCCAGTAAAATCTAAACTGTAAGCTAAAAAATACCGGAGGTATTTTTTTAAAATGAACAAAGTAGTTTTAATAATAAGTATTTTGTTTTTTTGTTTTAATATTTTATATGCTTCAAATTATCAGGGATATAAAATATATTTGGAAGGTTTGTTAAGCGCAAAAAAGGGAGATGTTCAAAAAACAATTCAACTTTATGAAAAAACTTTATCTTATGATAAAGCTGCAATCCCGGCTTATGAAGATTTGGCATATATATATTTAAGAAAAGGTGACGGACAGAAGGCATTGGATATTGCAAAAAAAATGCAGGATATGGATGGTGAAAGCGTAAGAACAAATTTGTTTTTGGGAACATTTTATTTGAATGCAAACCAACTTGACCTTGCAACAAAAAGTTGGAAAAAAGTTTTGGAACTTGACCCTAAAAATGAAACGGCAACGGTTTATCTTGCCACCGTTTATTCTTCGGATAATAAATTAAAAGAATCTCTTGATTATTGGGAGCAATATTTGAAGCAACAGCCGGAATCTTCAGAAGGTTATTTTCAGTTGGGAGTTGTTCAGGAAAAATTGGGTTTAAATGAAGAAGCCATAAAATCTTATAACAAAGTAAATGAATTAAAACCGGATGCGAGAGAAGCTTATCTTTCACGTGCAAGAATTTATGAGAGTCAAAAAGATTTTAAATCCGCAATAAAAGAATATGAAAAATATATAGAAGTTTATCCCGATAATATCTCAATACTTATATATTTGGGAAAATGCTATTTTGAGGAAAAAAAATATAAGGAAGCGGAAGATGTTTTATTAAAGGCAAAAAAAATTGCACCGAATAATTTAACGGTGTATTATCTTTTGGGAATGAATTATGAAAAAAGAGGCAATGTAAATAAATCTATAGATTGTTACGAATTTATAACGAAAAATGAAAAATCACCTGCCGCTTTTGCAAGATTAGGTTATTATTATGCTTTGATTTTAAAGTTTGATATTGCACAACAAAAAATTCAACAGGCAATAGATTTGGAACCTTTAAATCCGGAATTTCATTATTTAGCAGGACTAAATTATATTGATAAAAAAGATTTTGTTTCCGCAAAAAAAGAACTGGAAGAAAGTTTGGTTTTAAAACCGGATTTTAACGATGCAAATTTTTATTTGGCTATGGTCAATGATAAACTTGATAATTTTGAAGAAACGGAAGAAATTTTATTGGAATTAATTGAAAAAAATCCGAAAAACGTAAAAGCCATGAATTATTTGGGCTATTGTTATGCCGATAGAAATATTAAATTGGATAAAGCCGAAAAACTTTTAAATGATGTTGTTTCGTTATATCCTAACGATCCTGCTTTTTTGGATTCTTTGGCATGGCTTTATTACAGAATAGGTAAATATCAACAGGCGGAAAAAAATATTTTTAAAGCTATTGTAACAGAACCGAGATTGTTAGATTCCACTTTATACGACCATTTCGGTGATATAAGTGTTGAATTAAATAAATTGCCTCAGGCATGGCTTGCATATTCGGTGGCAACCGATATGGGAAGCAAAACTTCAAAAGAAAAAATAAAATTAGTTTCCGATAAAATTACTTCGGAACAGCAAAATAAAGTTTTAAATGAAAGAGCATTACACAATTTTATAAGAATAGTTTCTTTTAATGCTTCTTATTCGGTTACGATAAAAACTTCAAAAATAAAAACAAAAATGTTCATGTCCCTGTTGTTTTCAAAAGGAATTGTTTTAAGGGCAAGTTTTCCGTCAAAATTAACAATGCCGGCATTTAATGTTTTTTTTACAAAGGATGATGTTGTTTTTGAACCGAAAACAGCTGAAAGTTTTTTAAATGACGATACTCGTCAAATGCTTGATTTTGTAAATTTTATAACATCAGGTAATATCATAACACTTTTACAGCAAGCTCAAATTTCACAAAAAGGTTCAAAAGTAACTTATAAAAAAGACGGTTATGTAATTGTAATAAATAAAAAAACGGGTGAAATAATAAAAGTAGAAAAAGAAGGGCTCTGTACGATAAAAATTTTATCTTATAAAAATTTGACATCAATGACAAAAATTCCGTCAAAGTTGATTTTTAAATCTTTAAAAGATAATTTTGAATGTGATTTAATTTTAAAAAAATTAGGATTTCCTACAAGTAATGATTTTGAAAATAACAGGATTATAACAGATGAAAATGCAGGTACAGGCACCGGCAAAAATTAATTTGTATTTGGAAATTATAGATAAAAGACCTGACGGATATCATAATTTGCAATCAATTATGCATACCGTAAGTTTATTTGATACATTATGTTTTGAAAATGATATATCAATAAAACTTACATGTTCCGATGAAAATTTGCCGGTTGATAAAACAAATTTGGTTTATAAAACGGTTGTAAAAATGCAACAGGCATTTTGTATTGATAAAGGAATAAAAATTCATTTAATAAAAAATATTCCTACCGGTGCGGGCTTGGGTGGCGGTTCTTCCGATGCCGCCGCTACGATAATTGCTTTAAACAAAATGTGGAATTTAAATAAAACAAAAAAAGAACTTGAAATTTTTGCTGCAACCATAGGTGCGGATGTTCCTTTTTTTTTAACCGGCGGAACGGCAATTGTTGAGGG
>NZ_CACWEU010000006.1:0-11884 GCF_902760015.1 Candidatus Ruminimicrobium bovinum | reverse complement strand
TATAATTTTTGAACCGTCAACAGCCATAGAATTTGTAAGAACAAAAATTATACCCATAAGAATACCTATCACATAGGAAGCAACTACCGATGATTTAGGCGCTCCGCCTTCACCGGGAACCCAGTGCAATATGCTTACAAAAATGGATGGGGCAATTATTGCCATAATAAAAAATTGTCTTGCGGAATTTATCAACATCGGCCAAGGATGAGGACCTATAACATTTTGCAACGGTCTTGTTATAAAATATATTCCCAAAAGTATAAAAGTTACAAACATTTTTTTGTAGCCGATTTCACCGAACATTATTTTACGAATTTTACCCACTTTTGAAACTTCCCAAGCCATTCCGAAATAAATTATGCCTGTTATTAACGGGACTAAAATATTTAATAAAACTTCCATTATAATTCTCCGGATATAACAAATTTTAAATTTTTATGAGGTACTTTATTATTTTTTAAATCGGAACTTTCACTTACAAAAAAAATAGGATGTTGTTTGTTATTATCTTCGGTAGTTATTTCACAATGAACCGTATTTTTTAAAACCGTAAAAAAACCGAAATTTATATTATTATACATAATTTTTACGGTTATAAAATCCGAATTTTTCAATTCATCATCTTTTAATTTCTTTAAAAAAACATCAATTTTATCAACAGCAAAAACTAAATATAAAGGTTTGTATTCAATATTACCGGGATTTAAAAAAAACAAATCTTCATTATCTTTATGGTAACAAAGTTGAACTTTTGTATTTCTTTTACCTATACACATCAATCTGTGTGAACCGAAATTTTTTCTTGATGTATATAAAATATCAACCGTTCCTGTTTTTGTTCTTGTGATTATTGCTTTTCGCGTAGGTTTTAGTGTTCTTACTAATTTTTTCTTTTCCAGTAAATTAAAAACTTTTTCACAGGCATTGATCGGTTTTAATGTTATTTGTTTCATTGTCTTTCAAAAGCCAAAACAGCATTATTTAATAACATCGTTATGGTCATAGGTCCTACTCCGCCGGGAACGGGAGTTATATTTATATTCATATCTTTAACATCTTCAAAATCAACATCACCGTATAATTTTTTATCAACTCTGTTAATACCTACATCAATAACGGTTGCACCGTCTTTTATAAAATCTTTCGTCAAAAATTTTGCTTTACCTATGGCGGCAATAACAATATCGGCTTGTTTTGTTATTTGTTTTAAGTTTCCGGTTTTTGAATGTGCCATTGTCACGGTCGCGTCGTTTGCCAACATTAACATTGATATCGGTTTACCTACTAAGTTAGACCTTCCTATAACAACAGCATTTTTACCTTTTATATCAATACCGGAATATTTCAACAAGTATATTATTCCCATCGGTGTGCAGGAAACAAGCATCTTTTTATCGACAATTTCTTTCCAACTTTTAACAAGTGTAAGCATTCCCGCATTATAAGGGTGCAAACCGTCAACATCTTTTGAAGGTGAAATAGTTTCTATACATTTATCGGGATTTTGTCCGTTAGGCAAAGGAAGTTGTAACAATATTCCGCAAACATTTTCATCTTCGTTTAATTTTTTTATAAGAGAAATTATTTCTTCCTGTGTGGAATTTACAGGTAACCCGTGATGAAAAGATTTCATACCTATTTCCTGACATGCTTTTATTTTTGAGCCGATATAAACTTTGCTTGCAGGGTCTTCACCGACAAGTATTGTTGCAAGCCCGGGAATTCTACCTTTTTGTTTTGACAACAAAGCTACCTTTTCTTTAAGTTCCAACCTTATTTTTTGCGATATTTCTTTACCGTTTATTATATTCATAAACATCCTCGTTATCAAATATATTATTATCTCGTTATTATATAAAATTTTTTATAAAATACCCAAAAGTGCGGAAACCGTTTTTTTAGGTGACATTTGAAAAGAATTTGACAAAGTAATTCCTATCCTGTCTGCGGCAAGCCATTTTAAAAATTCTTTTTGATTATCTATTGTCCAATCACCATACCCTACGGAAAACCTGTTTGTTGTTTTATTTGTTTTTTTTATTTCGTTACAAATATTATTTACAAGTTGTTCTACAGCCACCGAACCTATTGAATCGTATATATATGCCGATAACGTATTATTTTCATTTTGAAGAGCCGTAACTTTTTCGTCTATTGAGGAACCTACCGTTGCAACCATACCGAATACTTTTTTTGAATTTTTTAACAAATTAAAAATATCTTTACTGTAAATTACAAAATTGTCCAATATAATTTTATTACCTTCAATTTTTTTATCGGCTATACTTGTTGCGAATTTGGGTTTAAATATTTTTTGAGCAATATCAATAGATTCTAAAATTATTTCTTCAATGTTGGAATTTATTTTCGTTCTGTATTTATTGGCTCCCATTCGAACCAAAACATCTTCAAATTTAATTTTTATATTCAAAACATTATTCATCATTTAAGTTTTAAAGAATTAACCGTTACAAAAGTTTTTTTATTTGCTTTTACGGATATTTCAATTTCTTCCGTTCCTACAACTCTGTTTGCATAATCCAAATAATTTATTTTTAATTTATGTACACCTTCCGGCAAAACAAACCTTGCCATATTGATATTTTCCGGTAACGTTCTCCACGATCTTTTATCCGATTTTTCAAGTAATGATGACGTTATGTTTAACAAGCTGTTTGTTATAATGCTTAACGTATGGTCACCTTTTTTTTCATGTTGGCGAACCTGGTCTGTAACAACCTTGGTTAAAACATATCTTGCAACGGCTCTTGCTATTGTTTTGGCATAAACTGCCGTATTATTATTTTTTAAAACGGCTTCCATAACCGAAGCAATATCACCGGCTAAATAACCGTTTGAAATATTCCGTGAACTTTCCTCAACGGAAAAAGAAACTATTTCATTTTCATATCGAACATATTTTGGAAAAGCAACTTTTATAAAATCGTTCGCAACACCTGCCCTTACGGCAGAAAACACCTGTTCAACTTTTTCCTGTTCGGGACTTGTTGCCGCCGTAGAGATAAAATACGGCCAAGCATTATAAAAAGACAACTCCAGTATATTATCTGTTTTTTTCGGAGATAATCCGTTATAATTTACAATTATAACCTCACCGGAATTTTTACCCGGGTTTATTAATTTTACATTCGGATATTGTGTTTTTAACTGTTCGGTTTGGCTTGACATTCCCAATTTATAATACATAGTATATAAACTGCAAATTAAATCATCCGGAACATTCACGGCATAATCTTTATTTACATTATAATACCTTAATGCCAATTTATAAGATATCAATGCATCATTATAATAACCGGCATTTTCATAAACAATTCCCATGAAATATCTTACAAAACCGTCATCGTTATAAAATGCTTTACCGTTAGAATCCGCTTTTATTTTTTTAAACAGGTTATCAACCTGCCTTGCTTCAACTACGGCTTCATTGTCACGGCCATCCAAAATATAATTTAATGCACAAAACACATTTGCATAAGCCATTTCATAAGGTTGTCCGTAATAAGGAATAACATTATCGTTTGAAAACAGCGAAAACACACCTGCAGAAATGCTTTTCGTATAATTTATTGAATATATTTGTTTTGCCTGTTCAAATGAGGAATTACTGTCGGAATATTTTTTAGACAAATGCTGCGCTAAGCCCAAATCCAAATAATATAACAATCGGTTTTTATTGCCATACGTTTTTTGTGAATTATCAACCAGAGCAGCGGCATCTTTATATTTTTCTTTTGTCATTAAAGTTTCAAGTTTTGAGTAATAACCGTTTAACCCCGAACATGAAACCAAAAAAACAGGCAGAAAAAACAATAAATATTTTAATTTTTTAAAATACATTACTTAAGCTTTATATTTGCTTTTGCCGACGAATTTTTTAATTTTCTTTTGTCCTATCCAAACTTTTTCATTTGTTTCTATATTAATAAGTTCCAATTCAACCTGATAATATTTTACCGATTTATTTTTAACGGAATCGGTAATTGTATTAATTTGACCTTTCAACATAAAGTCGGCACCTTTTTCCTTACCGAATTTTTTTACCGTTGCAGGATCGGAAAAATCGGCTTGATCAAGTCTTTCCGCACGAACTTCATCTCTTTGATCTTTTGTTGCAACAAAAGTTGCTTTACCGCTGTTTAGAAGAGCCATTTCCAAATCTTTTGTAAAAGTTTCCGTATTTATATGTTCATCACTTTTATTTAAAACGGTTCCTACAATAATTACAGGATTTTTTTGTTTTGCTTTAAGAAAAATATCATACCACGGTTTTGAAACGGAATCGTTAATCATTTCCTGTGATACAAGTTGAGAATCGACATCATTCCAATTTCCGCTTAAATCAATTACTTCACTTTCGTCAACTCTTGTAACTTTCGGAGTTGAAGAACAAGAAAACAAAACAAATCCGAAACACACCAAACTTAACATCAAAAAAACTTTTTTCATTTTACAAACTCCTTTTTTATATTTAAAGTTCAAATTAATTTTAATATTATACAAAATTTTAACTTCTCGGATGATATTTTTTGTGTTGTTGTTTTATATGTTCCTTGGTTAAATGTGTATAAATTTGCGTTGTAGATATTGAACTGTGCCCCAACATTTCCTGCACAAAACGGATATCGGCCCCCGAAGATAAAATATGTGTTGCAAAAGAATGTCTTAATGTATGAGGACTTATTTTTTTTGTTATTCCTGCAGATATCGCAATATTTTTTAACTGCCTCCAAAATTCAATTCTTGATATCGGTTTACCCAATCTTGTTAAAAAAATAAAATCCGATTTTGATTTTTTTCTGTTACTTAAATACAGTTTTAAATATGTTTTGGCAATATCGGTAAAAGGGATTAACCTTTCCTTTTTACCTTTACCTATAATTGTGACAAATTTTTCTTCAATATTTATATTGTCAAATTTTAAATTTATAAGCTCGGAAACTCTGAGACCGGTTGCATATAAAAGTTCAAGCATTGCTCTGTTTCTTAAAGATAAAATATCACTGCCGTTAACGGAATTCAATAAACGTTCAACTTCTTCGGATGTAAGTGTATCGGGCAGATTCATGGGAATTTTAGGCGCCGTTAAATTTTCGGTGGGATTTACTTTTATAATATCTTCCAAAACTAAAAATTTATAATACTGTCTGACGGATTCTATCATTCTGTAAATGCTGTTAGGACTTAAACCTCTTTCTTTTAACTGCCATAAAAAATCCGTTATTTGCCGATGTTGAGCATTTTCCTGTTCTATATTATTTTCATGTAAATATTGCAAATAAATTTTCAAATCGGTTTTATAAGATAATGCGGTATTGCGCGATAAGCCCTTTTCAATTAAAATATATGAAATAAAATTATCCAAATATTGCATACAAATATCTAATCCGTAAAATTTATTTTATAATAAAAAACACTTATGTGTTTTTATCCCAGTTGTTATCACTTTGTTTTTGATTGGCTCGTTCGGTATTTTCTTTATTTGATGGACCTGGTTCAGGTTCTTCTTTTTGTTTATTTTCCAATATTTCATTCAATTTATTTATTTTTTATATTGTATTGATCTCCATATAAAAAGCAAAATTAAAAAAAATCCTGCAAGAACAATAAAAAGAATTGTATTTCCGTTTTCGTCGTAACTTGAAATCAGAGAAACTAAAATAAATACTAAAAGAAAAAATGTAACAAAATAGTTTAGTAATCTGCTAAAAAAAGAAAGATTATTTTTTTTATAAAACTGCATTGATACCCATAAATACAAAAATATAACAAAGAACATCAGAAAAAAAATAAATATAACATTGAATTCTTCAACAATCGCAATTGAAAAAAATGTTATAAGAAAAAATAATACAGCTACAACCAAAAAATTTATAATTTTTCCAAATAAAGAGTTATTTCTTTTTGATGTTGTTGTTACAACAATCAAAAACAAAATAAACATTACCGGAATCAACACAATAACAAATATTCCAGAAGAATCAGTATCATATAATTGTTCATCTTTTTCCGACTGAATCATTCTCATAGCTTCAATATATGTTACAGCAGGAACATTTACCAAATATATAGGTTCGGAATTTTGCGGTGTAAAACAATCAACAATACCCGTAACAATATATATTGCAAGTATTTCATCTTTTGAATAAGCATCCAATAACAAATTAGTAATGGTTTGACCGGATGATATAAAGAAACCGTTTGTCCCGCCTGATTTTTGTAATAAGCCGTCAAATTCTTCTTCGCTCATTGTATCTCTTGTTTCTTTTATCAAATTTTCTTTTTGTTTTATTCCCATTTTATCAATAGAATCTGCAAAAACTTTTTTTATAAGAGCATTTCCCAATTGTTCCGTTGTTGTTGTTTTATCAAATTCTATATTTTCCTTTTTACAAACTTGTTCAATAATTTGCCTGTAAGAAAAAGGGCCTTCACCTTTTTCCAATTTATCCATAATTTCATCCAAATGTTCCTTCGGATTATTTTTAATTTTATCACTTAATTTATTTTCCTGTTTATTTTCTACAATTGCAACAAGAGGTTGTAAATCTTCATTGGACAAGTAAGTTAAAAACTTCAAGTCTTTTTCAATTGAAAATGCTAAATTCCAAGTGCAAAACAATAAAAGTGTAAAAAATACTAATCTGCCAATAAATTTTTTCATAAAAATCCTTTTATACAGCAAATTTTATCTTAAATAAAAATTTGACGATAATTCTTTTTCAATATTTGTGGAACAACCATGACCGGGATATACATTTATTTTTTTATCAAGTTGTTTTATTTTTTGTAAAGATTTTTTCATTTCCGAAACACTGCTGTCCGGAAAATCGGTTCTGCCTATGGAACCGGCAAAAAGAGTATCTCCGGAAAACAAATCATTTTCTATCAAAATACAAACTGAACCCGGTGTATGCCCGGGTGTATTTATTAAAGAATAACCGCAAAAACTTGTTTTATAATTTTGCTCGTTTTCAAAAATGATTTCAGGATTATTTATTACCGTAGGTTTGCCTATTAAATAAGAAGCGTTTTTATTTACATCACTTAAAAAAGGTATATCATTTTTATGAATTGCCAAGGGGATATTATATTTTTTGCGGATAATATCATCGGATAATATATGATCGAAATGACCATGCGTATTTATTAAAAGTTCCGGTTGTAATGCTAAATTTTTAATTGTATCAATAACAATTTGTCCGTCTTGCCCGGGGTCAATAATAACAGCAGCTTTTGTGATATCATCATATACCAACCAACAATTTGTTTCAAATTGACCGGAAACTATATTTTTAATTTTTGGCATTTTATTTTTTCTATTCTTCTTGAAAAATCTTTTTATGTTCCAACATATATACAACACCGGAATATAAAGTTAATACTGTAACGGCTAACATCAACCAATAAGGAAGTTTTAAAAGACACCAACCCGCAAAATAACTAAAGCCGGTTAATTCAAACAAATCATAAGGAGTCGTAAAATAAAAATTTGCTAAAATTGCTTTTATAATTATAATCAACAATATTACAACTATTGCAACAATTTGAGATGTTGTTTTAAATTTGCCGTGAATACTTGCCGGTATTGAAATATTTTTCGATGAAGCTATAAACCTTAAACCTGTTATAACAAATTCTCTTGCTATAATACAAATTACCATCCATGCAGGAATTGATAAAGTATACATACCGACAAAACAAACAAATGCGGATGTTATAAGTAACTTATCGGCAAGAGGATCCAAAAAAATTCCAAACGTTGTTATTGTATTATATTTTCTTGCAATTTGACCGTCGAAAAAATCAGTAATTGAGGCAGCCGCAAAAACAATAAATGCCGCAACAGATGTCCAAAGAGAATCTATTTCCAAAAGCACAATAAAAACCGGAACAAGTAAAACCCTTAATAAAGTTAATTTATTTGCTAAGTTAATTTTTGACATATTCTACCGCCGCGACTTAAAATTAAAAGACATAATTATTATACAAAAATCAAATTTAAAAAAAAAATTGCTTCGCAATTTTTTTAGCCGATAAGCTGAAAAGCCGAGTGGCTGAAAAGTTTAACGACAATTTTAAAAATTTCCGCCTTACTTCCGTTTTTCTAATTTTCCAATCTTCCAATGAGGTCGTAATTTTTAAAATTCGAAACTGTCGTTTTTATAAATTGACCGGGGTTTATTTTTTTATTTTTCAAATTAACAATTGTTATACCGTCAATTTCAGGTGCTTGAAATTCCGTTCTGCAATAAGCTTTATTTTTATCTATACTTTCTACAAAAGCTTCAAATTTCCTACCGATTTTTGCTTTATTGTTTTTTATAACATTTTCAAATTGAACATTTGCAATTATTTGTTTTCTTTCATCTATTATTTTTTGACTTTTTTTATTTTTCAATTTAAAAGACTTTGCTTTTTACTGGTCGGAATATCCGAAAATTCCTATATTTTCAAAATAATTTTGTCCGACAAAATTTACCAATTCTTTAAACTCTTTTTCGGTTTCACCAGGAAAGCCCACAATCAATGATGTTCTAAGTACAATATTGGGAAATTTATTTTTTATATTTTCAATTATTTCAACCGTATTTAAAGGCCTTGCCATTTTTGAAAGTATACTTTTGTTTGTATGTTGTATCGGAATATCAATATAACCGCATATATTTTTTCTTTCCGAGATTATTTTTAATAAATCATACGAAATATTTAAAGGATAAGCATACAATAATCTAATCCATTTTAATGAAGATATATTTGATATTTTATCAAGAAGCATAACCAAAGACGGCTTACCGTAAATATCAATACCGTAGCTTGTAGTATCCTGTGCTATAATATTTAATTCTTTTATACCGCATGCTGCAAGTGCTTTTGCTTCGTCGACCACGGATTTAATTGTTCTGCTTTTATAATCACCTCTAAGCTGCGGGATTAAACAAAAACTGCATCTGTGGTTACAACCCTCGGCTATTTTTATATAAGTTGTAGGAAGTGTTGTGGACAAAATTCTTCTTTTAAAATTATTTACACCGGACGGATTTTCAATTGACGAAAAAAATTTTTGTTTTTTTATCAATTTAACTATTTTTTCAAAACCGCCTGTTCCCACATAACCGTCGATAAAAGGATATTTTTTTATAAATTCTTTTCCTATCAATTGCGGAAGGCAACCCGAAACATAAATTTTTAAATTTTTATTTTTATCTTTTAAATTTTTTGCAGACAGAATACATTGTTCGGATTCTTTCTGTGCATCGGCTATAAAAGAACATGTGTGAATAACAATTATATCGGCTTGCGAAACATTACCTGTTATTTCAAAACCTTCTTTAACAAATAAGCCCGCAACGGCTTCGGATTCCACGGTATTTTTTGAACAACCTAAAGTTATAAGAGATACTTTATTATTCATATTTATTTTTTCAGTTCCAACGTATTTACATTATTTTCATTTGCACCGCTTAATATATCAACGGGATTATCATTAAAAAAAACTTCTACTCCGGAAACATCTCCTATTTTTATTGTAAAAAATTCATCGGCATAATAAATACTGTCCTGTCCTTTAAAAACAAAACCTTTATATTTGCTTTTACCGTCAGCGGAAACATCTATCCAAGTATCATTATTTGCTCTGACAAAAAGTCTTTGTTCCGGTAATTTCGGAACTTTCGGAGCAGGTGTAACTGTTTGCGGTTTCTCTTGTTGTATTTTCGGTTTTTCTTCCGCTGTTTTATTAACGGAAGATTCCTGTTTATTTGTTTCAGGTTCGGGTTTTTGTTCAGGTTGTTCAACAACTTTATTATTTTCCGTATCAGTTTTTTTATCTTTTATTGTTTCATCTTCCGCTGTTTTATCCTCTACCGTTTTATCTTCATGTTTTTTATCGTAAACATTATTTACACTAATTAAATCATCTATTTCATGTTCTGTTTTTTGAGCATCGGTTTTTATAAAATAATTCATCAAAAATAAAATTAATATTAAAATTATCAAAATTATCGGGATAAAAAAATCTTTTTTATTTCTTGCTTTTTTTTCTTTTGAACTGTTCTTCTTATGTATAACCTTACTTTCTTGTTGTTTTTTGGAATCATTATATTCCTGCAATATTTGTTCGCCGTTCAAACCTAAATACGAAGCATATCTTTTTAAAAAATTTTTATAATAAACTTCTGCCGGGAAAGCTTTTACATTTGAAGTTTCCAAAGCAGCCAAATAATTTCTGTTTATTTTTGTTATTTTATGAACTTCTTCTATTGATAAATTTTTTGCTATTCTTGCCTGTTTTAATTTTTCACCTAAACTTTCCATATTAAAGCACCTCTATAATTCTATAACTTCCGTTTCTTTATCGGGAACAAATTTGAATAACGAATTATTTAATTTTATATTGGTTCTGTAATTTTTCAACTTAACATTTAAAGAAAAATTTCCGTTATCAAAAACGGTTTCGTTAACAAAATAATTTTCTTTATCAATATTGATAAATAATTTCCAACCTTCATTTTCGATAGGTTTTATAAGTAAAATATAATCGTCATCGGTTTGTCCCGATAATTCTATGGTAGCTGTTTTTTTGAGCTGTTTCCAATTCTTGCTGAAATTTATCATTGTTGCAACTATAATATCGTTTTTAAGAACGGATTTCCAATTATCTACTATTGCCTGATTATTGGCAGGAACATAAACCGTCATTTTTTTACCGTCTATATAGGTATATTGTAATTGAGGAGCTTTTTGAACTATACATAAATTATTTTGTTTTTTAAATTTAACATCTCCGGAAGAAGTTTGTTTTTCGTTGACGGAATAATAATTTATCTGTTGAACATAATCAACCGATAAATTTTGAATTGAATTATCTTTTTTTTCGATATTTACAAGTATGGTATCTACCGATACTTCCCGTGCAAACAAATTACTTCCCGCAAAAACAACAAAAAACATTAAAATAAATTTTTTCATAATTTTTCACCTACCCGTTTTGTTGTAAGTATTCCTCTATCAAATTATAATTTATTTCCCAACGGTTTGTTCCCTCCGGTTTATGAATAAAACCCCTTATTTCCAAAAAACTTAAAATATTTGTTGCACGGGCAGAACCGCCGAAATTTGCTTTTAATAAATCCTGCGATATTCTTCTTCTTTCAAGTATAAGTTTTAATGCCGGTATTAAATCTTTTTCGGCTTTATCTTCTGCCGTTGCTATTGCATTTTCCGTAAAATTCTGTTCAAGTGCCTCATATATTTTAGGGAAATTTTGGTCTGCTATAAATTTTACAACCTGCTCGATTTCTTTTGAAGAAACAAATGCACCTTGAAGCCGGACCGGGCGGGGCTCCGACGGAGGTAAAAACAACATATCACCTTTACCTATTAAACTTTCGGCACCGATTGTATCAAGAATAACTTTTGAATCGACCGATGATACAGTTTGGAAAGATAATCTTGCGGGAAAATTTGCTTTAATTGTTCCGGTAATAACATTTACCGTGGGGCGCTGTGTTGCAAGTATCAAATGTATTCCGACAGCCCTTGCCATTTGTGCAAGCCGTTGAATTGAATCTTCTATTTCTTTTGAAGCAACCATCATTAAATCCGCCAACTCATCTATAATAACAACTATATAATAATCTTTATCCTGACCTTCCGCCGCCATTTTATTATTATAATCTTCAATGTTTCTAACCATATTTTGTGCATATTTTTCATATCTGTCTTCCATAACTTTAACAAGCCGTTTTAAAGCTTCCGATGCTTCGTTAGGCCGTGTAATAACATCCGCATCTTCTGCCATACAGCACGGATTATATAAATGCGGAATATCTTTATATGCCGTCATTTCAACTCTTTT
>NZ_CACWEU010000005.1:0-10346 GCF_902760015.1 Candidatus Ruminimicrobium bovinum | reverse complement strand
TTTTCACTTTTAAAAGGATATTCTTTATAAAAAGAACAGGCAACAATATCGGCTTCATACTCCGATAATTTTTCTATATAATTATTTTCCACATAATCATCGGCATCAATAAAGGCAATATATTTACCTCTTGATATTTTTATTCCTTCATTTCTTGCTTTTGATACACCCTTATGATTTATTCTATAAATTTTTATTCTTTTATCAATTTTTTGAAAAGGCAAAAGCTTTTCATAAATATTATCATCTATTCCATTTGCAATAATTAAAATTTCAATGTTAGTATATGTTTGACGAATACAACTGTTAATACATTTTTCCAACAGATAAAAATTGATATTGTAAACCGGTATTATAATTGATACAAGATTATCATTAAAATATTTCATAATATTTTTATATTCCAAATTAACTGCTATAAAGTTTTTATTTATTTTTAAAAGAAATTATCTTTCTGCAAAATTTACCTATAACTGCATAATTTATATTAAATCTTAAACAAAAACAAAATAAAAGCAATCTTATTTTAAGCATTGTTTTTAAATTTTTTGTCGAACAATTTTTTTTAAAATCTTTATTATAATATGTATCCTTGAATTTATTGAAATAAATATTTAATTCGGATAATTTTAAATTTAATACTTCCAGTTTTGATGCGGTTAATATAGAAATATATTGATAATATAATCGTTTGTACTCATCATAGTTATTTTCAAAAACCAATCTTTCTTTTAATTTTTCAAATAAATGAAAACAGTTAAACTCTTTATTTATTTTTTGTATTAAAGAATTTTCTCTGTTAATTCTATAATAATAAATTTTATCATCAATGAATTTTATTTTCTTCGTTTTTAAAAGTATATATATATAAAATAAATTATCTTCACTTTCTCTTAATTCAAAAAAAATGTTATTATCAAACAAGAAAGCTTTTCTATAAATTTTTAACCATGCCGGAATGACAAAGTAATTTTTTTGCGGAATTAACAGTGATTCCAATTTACTATTGTTTAATATATCTGCAGAAATATTTTTAACATTAACAATTTGTTTTAAATTATTATCATAGAAATAAACGGAAGAACCGACAACATCTAAATTGTTTTTTTCAATTTCATTATATAAAATCTCTATGTATTTATCCGCAATCCAATCATCCGAATCCACGAAAGTTATATATTTACCTTTTGCTATTTTCACACCTTCATTTCTTGCAAAACCAAGACCTACATTTTGTTTCAAATCAACTAAAACAATTCTTTCATCTTTTTGTTGATATTCTTTGATTGTTTGTAAAGAATTATCAGGAGAACAATCATTAACAACAATTATTTCAATATCTTTAAATGTTTGGTTTACAACACTATCAAGACATTGTCTTAAATATTGTTCTACATTATACACCGGAACAATTACCGATACTTTTGGATTATTCATTTATCATTAAAAACTTCTATCGTATTTTTTACCGAAAAATTTAGCTTTTAAGAAACTGCTTCCTTTTTTAAACCAATTGATTTTTTCCATATTGAGAACAGGAATTTCTTTATATTTTAATTTATTTTGTTCTATCCAAACATCAAGTAAAAGTTCCGAAATATATCCGTAAAGTCTTGCTTGATACTTATTATATTGTGAAGGATTTGTTTGTTTTTCCAATTCAAATAAAATATCAAATATAAAACTGCAATAATTATTTACAAGTTCTTTTTTCATGACAAACATATTAAACATATGTGCTGATTTTTTATTCAATACAATATTAAAAGAATTTACATAGTCCGGATATTTTTGTTCTAATATTTTTTTTGTTTTTTCCAAATCGTCAATGTAATGTGTATGTTCATAATGAGAATATAATGTTTCTATGAAATAATATCTTTTTTTAGGAACAATAATATCTGTCCGTTTTAATAAGTTTTCTATTTCTTGTTTTTTTATTATTTGTTCAAATTTATTATTGTTTTTTGTTTTTCCTCTGAAATGTCTTCTGTAATGAACCAAACCCAAATAATCATAATCTAAATTTTTCCAAGCCCAATAAAGCCCTGTCAATTCACAAAAATAAGGATTTTTTTCGGATATATTATCTCCGGTGTTATCACCGATAAAACCTATATTTTTTCCCCCTTCTGCACCTACATGTAAAGGGAAATATATATCATCTTTAGGCATTTGATATTTTTTATGAGTTGCAACTATAATTTTTATATTCATATCTTTAATTAATTTAATTCTTTTTCTGCAAAATTCAGAGCGGATTCCATAACTTTATCCATGTCGTAATATTTATATTCTCCAAGCCGTCCGCCAAAGAAAATATTTTTTTCTTTATCGGCCAATTCTTTGTATTTTAAATATAAATTATTATTTTTTTCATCATTAACGGGATAATACGGTTCATCCTGTCTATCCCATTCCTTTGAAAATTCTCTTGATATTATTGTTTTAGACAAAACATTATCTTGTTCATCTTTACCGAATTGAAACCATTTATGTTCTATAATCCTTGTCCATTTTGTTTGACTGTCGGTATAATTAACTATCGCATTTCCCTGGAAATTGGGAATATCCAATATTTCATTTTCAAAATGAACGGTTCTATATTGTAAAGTTCCGAATTTATAATCAAAATAAGCATCAATTGCACCCGTATAAATAATTTTATTTGCAATTGAATTGTAGTATGCTTTATTTTTCAAATAATCTTCATTCAATTTTACTTCTATACCGTCCAAAATATTTTCTACAAGTTTTGTATATCCGCCGATAGGAATTCCCTGATATAAAGCATTAAAATAGTTGTTGTCATAAGTAAATCTTACGGGCAATCTTTTAATTATAAAAGCAGGAAGTTCCTTACAACTTCTTCCCCACTGTTTTTCGGTATAACCTTTTATAAGTTTTTCAAATATATCTTTACCTACCAAACTTATTGCCTGTTCTTCCAAATTTTTCGGTTCGGTTTTTATTTGTTTTTTTTGTTGTTCGATTATTTTTTTTGCATCATCCGGAGTTACGCATCCCCACATTTTGTTAAATGTAAACATATTGAAAGGCAAAGAATATATTTCACCGTTATAATTTACTACGGGAGTATTTGTATATCTGTTAAATTCAATAAATCTATTTATATAATTCCATACCTGTCTGTTATTGGTATGAAAAATATGCGGTCCGTATTTATGAACATATATACCTTCAATTTTTTCAGTGTACGCATTTCCTGCAATATGGTTTCTTTTTTCTATTATTAATACTTTTTTACCTTTATCCGTTGCCATTCTTGCAAAAACGGAACCATACAAACCGCAACCTACAACCAAATAATCATACTTCATATATTTCTCTCAAAAAACACATATTTTTAATATTTTATTAAACACTTATTATAACACATAAAACTTATGTAACCAGTAAAATTTTTATTGCATAAACATCAACTATTTATTGTGTTATTATAATAAATTAATAAAATTTTATAAAATAATTGTATCGGTTACATACATTTGCGACATTTTATTATTTTCAACAAAGAACTGTAAAGGAGCTTTTAGGTTTAAAGAAGAATTAAATATGTGTACTTTGTAATAAAAAATAATTTTTATACTCTTTACGATATGGCAATGCTTGCTTTTACAAGTTATTCAAAAGTACCTTTAAGAATTGCCACTATGTGCGGTTTTATTTTATCCGTTTTAAGTTTTTGTTTGGCTTTATTTTATTTAATTTTTAAATTGTTATTTTGGTATAACTTACCTGCAGGTACGGCCCCTATTTTAATATCGGTATTTTTCTTTTTCTCAATTCAGTTGTTTTTTATAGGTATTTTAGGAGAATACCTTAACACAATATTAACACAAGTTCAAAACAGACCTCTCGTCGTTGAAAAAGAAAGAATTAATTTT
This sequence comes from Candidatus Ruminimicrobium bovinum, assembly GCF_902760015.1. Classification (NCBI taxonomy): domain Bacteria; kingdom Pseudomonadati; phylum Elusimicrobiota; class Endomicrobiia; order Endomicrobiales; family Endomicrobiaceae; genus Candidatus Ruminimicrobium; species Candidatus Ruminimicrobium bovinum. The sequence goes on along the minus strand of NZ_CACWEU010000005.1, from coordinate 6,438 downwards.
TAAACAACAATTCAATTTCAATTTGGAATATTTAAGTTTTATTTGTAAAAATTCAAAATTATTCGTTAATTATTTTAAAAAAGATTTTTTTTAATACAATTAAAAAACAATAAAATTTTTTTCAATTAATATAAATATTATTAATGATACAACATTAATACAAAAAAATACATTGAAAAAAAAATAATAATAAAGTATAGTGGTATTATGGTTAAAAAACATATTATAAAAAAAGATTTATCATTTATTAAACACTCATAATGCAAATAAATATTTGTTTATCATCAGATAATAATTATGCACAGCATCTTACCGTTACGATTGCATCTATATTAAAAAATGCAAATACTGATGATGAATTATTTTTTTTTATTTTTGATGGTGGAATAACAAGCGATAATAAAGAAAAAATTTTGAAATTAAAAGAAATAAAACATTTTGAAATAAAATTTATTTTAATTGATTCTTCAAAATTAGCATATTTACCAAATCATTCTTTTCACATTTCTATTGCAACTTATTTTCGCTTTAAAATTGCAAGTTTACTACCTATAAATATTGATAAAATTATTTATTTAGATTGTGATATAATTGTTTTAAAAAGTTTGTCTAATTTATTTAACGAAGATATTAAAGATTATTATATTGCAGGTGTTGAAGATATTGGATACTATTTTGATAGAAGATTTTTAAAAAGAGAAACTGATTCTTTTTATATAAATGCAGGTGTATTATTAATAAACATAGCAAAATGGAGAGAGGATTATATTGAAGAAAAATTATTAAGTGCTACTGAAAATAATTTATTATTAATACACAATGATCAAGATATTATAAATTTCAAATTAAAAGACAAAATAAAAGCATTAGATTTAAAATGGAATGTTCAGGATAGTTTTGCAAGAATACTCGGGAAATTACATCCTTTAAAGAAACAAATAAAACAAGCTGTTTTAAACCCTGCAATAGTTCATTATACAGGTGCTATAAAACCTTGGCAATCAATTTATATTCCTTTCGGGGAATTATACATAGATTATTTAAAATTAACACCATTTTATCGTTCGCATAATATGAAAAGTAAATTCAAAATGTTTTTTGAGTATTATTATTTTAATTTAATAAAAAGATATACTAATAAATTATTAATTAACACTAAAAACAAGAAATAAAAAACAGTGTAATTAAAAGGAATTTTACAAATGCTTTACAAATTAAAAACAAAAATAAGATATTCTAAGTTTGGAAATAAAATAGTCAATATCATTTTAAGTTCCAAATATTCCGATTTAATATATGTTTTTTTTGATAAATTAAAATTAACTGATACTGCAAATTTAAAACCTATTGTTAATAAAGAGAGTTATAAGTTTTTTGAATTAAATAAAGATAGAGTAAAAAAAATAATATCTTATTTAGCAGATGAAAAGTCAAAGCAAATTTATAGTGAAATAATAAACTATCGATGTTTTATTAATAGCAGGAATGTACCTGAATATTCTATGGCAGATCAGTATTTTCCTAAAGATATAATAAAATTAATTGATTCGGAAGTCTTTGTTGATTGTGGTGCATATACCGGAGATACTATAGAAAAATTTATAAAAAACACTAATGGAAAATATAAAAAAATTATTGCATTTGAAGCAGATAAAAAAAATTTTTCCAAATTACAAAAAAAGAAAAGAAATAATGTTTTTTATTTTAATTTAGGTATTTGGTATGAAAAAGATATTTTAAAATTTATACAAGATGAAACAATGTCTTCAAAATTACAACAAACTCATGTTAATATTAATAATTTATATAATTTTCAAAATATAACTGAACAAGTAATTAAAATTGATGTTGATGCTATAGACAATATTCCAGAATGTAGTGATATGACATTCTTAAAAATGGATATAGAAGGTGCAGAATTAAATGCATTAAAAGGAGCAGAAAAAACTATAAGGAAAAATAAGCCTAAACTTGCAATATGTATTTATCATTCAAATGAGGATATGTTAGAAATACCGGAATGGCTTATTAATTTGAATATGAATTATAAACTTTATATAAGACATCATTTTACAAATTTAACAGAAACCATTATTTATGCAATTTAAACATATTTTTAATATTTCATAATATTATATTTTATACTATAACTTTCATTTTTTCATTAATTTGTTAAATTTATATGGTAACAGCCAAAAACTTGTTAATAAAAAAGACAATAACAAACCTAAAATTATTCCATTTATTCCATACTTTAACGAAAAATAATATTGTAAAGTAATACTAATTATAAATTGTATTGGCATATATATCCAAAATATTTTTAATACATTTATGCTTTGTAAAAATACGGTATATGTATCTGAAACAATTAAAATGCTGAAATATAATGCACTCAATAAAAAAAAGTTGTACGATAAATTATAATCTATGTTTGGTAATAAAACCTTAAAAATTAAATTTTTAAATAAGAAGCTTACAATTATTGTTATTAATATTAATGATATACCAAATGTTAAATATCTTTTTAATTTGATTTTTAATTCTTCTATTTGACCACTATAATATAATTCTGTTCCAATAGGCCAAAAAGCTACTAACAAACAACTGTTTATTGAAAAGGCGGCAAGGAAGATTTTTGTAAACACACTATAGACAGCAACATCTAACGAACTACTTGTTTTAGCTAAAATAAAATAATCCGTTCCTGAAATTAATAAACTAATAACTACAAACCCAGCAAATTTAAAAGCTCTGTTAAATAATTTATTTAAAATATTTATGTTTATTTTAAAAATTTCCATTATTGAATTTTTAAATATCTTTATAAACAAATATCCATTAAATAATAATTGCGGTAAAGTATAACATAAAATAATTTTCAAAATTTTATTACTTTCACTTTGTGTATTTATAACTACAAGCATTGCACAAAATGAAATTATATATGCAATTGAAGTTAAAACATTAGGAATTATTCCTTTTTGCAATGCATAATAAACTTTAGTTGATATATTTACAACACCCACGAATATAAGTAATATTAATGAGGCTAAAACAACATTAACGGTTTGTACATTTAAAATATTCGTGTATTTTTTTAATATAAAACTCTGTATCGGTTGATATAAAACTAAAGATAAAATAACAGCTATGGCAGTAAATAAAATTATTATTTGAAATGCAGAATTTATATACGGTTGATAATCTTGTTTTTTTACTCTAAATTCTGAAATGTAATTTTGCAAAGAAAAACCTATACCGAAATCGGTTAAAGCACACCATGAAGTGAAAGACAAAAGCACAAGATACACTGCATAACTTTCCGTCCCTAAATACGGCAACAGAAATTTTATTGCAATTAAATTTGTAATTGCAATTATTCCCCTTGCTACCCATGCACTTATTGTAACTTTTAAATGATTAGGTAAATTTGTTATTAAGTTAAACATATTGTAATAATTTATAATATATCAAATAATTGAGAAATACAATACAGAGGAATATTTATAAGTTTATTTTCTTTTCTGTAGTTTGACATTGATATTCTTATTCCATAATCAAGTTTATTTTTTTCTACAAAAACTTTTAAACTTTTTGCATTTAAATTTTCTTCTGCTTTTACTTCTATAGGAATAACCCTTCCGTCATTTTGTATAATAAAATCAATTTCTCCATCAGAATTTTCTGCAGACCAATAAAAAGGCTTTTTATGTAAACAAGAAATTAATTGCTGACATACATATTGTTCCGTAAGAGTGCCTTTAAACTCCGTAAAAATATTATTTCCTTGCAATAAAGTTTTTTCATCTATAAATGCCATTGTTCCTATAAGACCGACATCAAGAATAAAAAGTTTGAAAGAAGAAAAATCCATATATGCATTTAACGGAATATTTCCCTTTTTTATCCTATCAATTTTATAGCATAGTCCACAATCAATAAGCCATTGTATTGCAATTTCAAAATCTTTTGCCCGTGAACCTTTTTTTAAAACTCCATAAACAAATTTTTTATTTTCCTTTGAAAGTTGTGTAATTATTCCGTTCCAAACCATGTTAATTCTTGGAACGACCTCGTTTGGAGCATGTTTTGAAAAATCTTGTTTATAGTCATCAATTATTTTTTGTTGCACTTTACGAACTTCTTTTAATTTTTTTGTTTTTAAATATTTTAAGACCGCAGCAGGCATACCACCGACAAAATAATATAATTTTAAAAATTCAATAAATTTATCTTTAAAAATACTTATCATTTGTAAATCGTTTTTATTTAAAAGTTCTACAAATTTATGTTGTTCAATAGCTTCCAAAAATTCAATAAAAGACATAGGATATAATGTCATGCTGTCAACTTTTCCAACAGGAAAAGATGTTCCTTGATGAAGAGCTATGCCAAGCAAGGAACCTGCTGCAACTATACAATATTTTTTTTCTTTATTTTCCTGTTCTTCTGCAAAATATTTTAACGATTGCAATGCTCTCGGCACATTTTGAATTTCATCCAAAATAATTAAAGTTTTTTCAGGTTCAATATTTATTCCACTTTCCATTGAAAGACCGGATATTATTCTTTCCGTAGAAAAATTTCCATCAAACAAATTTTTTAATTCGCTATTGTTATCATTATCAAAATTTATATAAGCAATATTTTTAAAATATTGTTTCCCGAATTCTTTCATCAACCAAGTTTTACCTACCTGCCTTGCTCCTTTAACAACCATAGGCATTCTATCTGGATTATTCTTCCATTCAATTAATATTTCCATTGCAGTTCTTTTCATTATTTTTACCCTGTTTTTTATAATTTTTATATTTATTTTAGCCAAGAACTAACAAAAAGTCAAGGGATAAAATGTGCAAACAAATAAAATTCTGGACGAGTTTTTGCTTGTTGCTACAAAAATTAGTCCTACATATATTTCTTTTTTGATTATTCTTTCTTTAATTTATGCACTTATTGTAACTTTTAAATGATTAGGTAAGTTTGTTATTAAGTTAAACATTTATTTAATCTTTTATAATATTTTCTTCAAATTCTTTTCTATCAAGAAAAGGGAACATATCTTCAAGTGTTGGTGATACCATTGTTCCATCAGGAAGTTTTTTTGCCGAAAGTTTTGGTGCAAAAATATAACCCGGACTTAAAAACACTTCACATAATACAGGACCTTCAAAATTTAAAACATTTTGAATTTTATTTTCCAAATTTTCTAAAGAATCTATTTTAAATACCTTAAAACCAAAAACTTGACCCAGTTTTATAAAATCAGGAATTTCTACACCGCTATTTATTGTACAGGCTGTCATTCTTCCATCAAAAAAATTCTTTTGAGTCTGTTGAATGGAGATATAACCATTATTATTTAAAATAAAAATTTTTATCGGTAATTTATTTGTTATAATTGTCTGCAATTCTTGTAAATTCATCATTATAGAACCATCACCGGCAATACAAACAACTCTCTCTTTATTATTTGCACAACAAGCACCTATTGCTGCGGGCAAATCATATCCCATCGAAGCATCTCCGCTGTTCCAAATATATCTCTGATTATTTTTCACTTTCCCTACCTGAAAAGGAACTAAAAATGCTGTTCCGTTACCTCCAACGACAATTTCATCATTTCTAAACTGCTCAATAAGCTTGCTAATGAAATAATAAGGTTCTATCGGATTATTTCCAACTCTAACAGCCTCTGTCACAGGATGATATTTTTCTTTCATTTTATAACAAAATTTTCTCCAATCGGAACATTCCTTTCTCTTTGCATAAAGCATAAACTTATCTATAAAAACTTTAGCATCCGAATTAATTTTTATATCCGGTTTAACCGTTGGCTTATCAAGTTCAGCTTTATCAATATCAACAGATATAAGTTTGGCATTTTTAGCAAAATTTTCCCAATTATAACTTACTTGTCTTATATTATTTCTGGAACCTATGGAAATAACCAAATCCGCATTTTGAAGAACAAAATTTCCGGCTCTGTTAGCAACTGTTCCTATTCTTGCAATAAAATTTTTGTTATCATCAGAAATAATATCAAACCCATTCATTGTTGTAACGACCGGTATATTCAACTTTTCAACTAATTGTAAAAAAATATCTTTTGCTCCTGATAATCTTATACCATGTCCGGCAATAATTAATGGTCTTTTAGAATTTTTTAACAATTCAACGACATGTAAAATTTCTTTATCAATGTTTGGAAGGACAAGTTCATCTTCAGCAGGATTATATTTTTTTAATTTTGTTTCATCAATCATTGCAGCTTGGAAATTAATAGGAATATCTATCCAAACAGGTCCGAATCTTCCATGTGTTGCAAGATAAACGGCTTTATCCAATATATATTCTATATCGTTACTGTCTTTTAACATTTCAGCATATTTTGTTAAAGGTTTTACACAAGAAATTATATCAACCTCTTGGTCT
>NZ_CACWEU010000004.1:0-4801 GCF_902760015.1 Candidatus Ruminimicrobium bovinum | reverse complement strand
TAAAATTTATAATGATATGCCGTTTATTGATTGGTGCAATGCAATGTTCGGTAAAGGTATTACAAAATATTTTATGGCACCTTATAATCAAAAATTATGGAATTGTAATTTAAAAAAAATGACGGCTGCCTGGACTGCGCCTTTTGTTCCAAAACCTTCGGTTGAAAGTATAGAAAAATCCGCTTATCAAAAAAATAATAATTCTTACGGGTATAACAGTTGTTTTTATTATCCGCAAACGGGCGGTTGCGGAATTGTAGCCGAAAGTTTATATAAAAAGGTAAAAAAATCGGTTAAAACAGGTTTGAAAGTTACTAAAATAGATTACATTGATAAATGTGTTTATGCAGACGGAATATGGTATGGCTATACCAATTTAATTTCCACACAACCGTTAAAGGAATTATTAAAGTCAATTATAAATTTACCTAAAAGAATAAAAAAACTTACAAATAATTTAAAATTTACATCGGTCAGGTGTATAAATTTGGGAATAAAATATAAAAAATCCATACCTGAAATTATAAAAGGCAAACACTGGATTTATATACCTAACAAAAAATATCCTTTTTACAGAGTCGGTGTTTATTCTAATGTTTGTCCGAAATCCGCTCCGAAAAATTGTTACAGCTTATATGTCGAATTTTCCGGTAAAAACAATGTTTATGACAATTGTGAAGACACAATTCAATATTTAAAAGATTTAAAAATTATAAATTCCGATGATGAAATTGTTACCGCAAATGTTGTTGATATGCCGTATGCTTATGTTGTTTTCAATAAAGAACGACAAAAAACATTGGAAAAAATAAATGAGTTTTTAATTAAAAATAATATATATTCAATAGGCAGATACGGCGGTTGGGAATATTCTTTTATAGAAAAAAATATTTCCGATGCAAAAAAATTGGCAGAATTTATCGGAAAGAAAAAATGAAAAAAAAAGTTGCCGTTATAATTACAAAACTTGAGCTCGGCGGTGCACAAAAAGTTGCAATAGCACTTTGTGAAAAAATTAATAAAGAATTGTTTGATACGTTTATGATTTGCGGTTGTGACGGAATTTTAAGTGATGAAGTAAAACAACAAAATAAAGTTTATTTCGTTAAAAATTTAATAAGGGAAATTAATCCGATAAAGGATTTAAAGGCCGCAATTTCAATATATAAAATATTAAAAAAAGAAAAACCCGATGTGATTCATACACATTCATCAAAAGCCGGTATTTTAGGAAGAGTTTGCGGTTGGCTTGCCGGTATTCCTGTTATAATTCATACTACACACGGTTTTTCCTTCAATGATACTCAGAGCTTTTTCAAAAAAAATCTTTTTATTTTTCTTGAAAGATTCTGTGCAATATTTTCAACTTATCTTATTTTCATAAGCAAAGAAAATATTGATAAAGGTATTAAAAACAAAATAGGTAAGCAGGATAAATATAAATTTATTCGTTTGGGAATAGATATAGATAATTTTAAAAATTTTCAAAATCCGTCATTACGAAGAGAATTAAATTTAAGTAACGATGATATTTTGGTAACGACAATAGGACCTTTTAAACCTCAAAAAAATTTACCGGATTTTATTAAAGTTGCAAACAAAATATCAAAGGAACATAAAAATTTTAAATTTGTTATGGTCGGTGACGGAACATTGAGACCGGAATTTGAAAGTTTAATAGAAAAATATAATATCAAAGAAAACATCTTTCTGTTAGGTTGGAGAAGAGACATTGCAAATGTCCTTCATTCAAGCGATTTTTTTGTTATGACTTCCTTATGGGAAGGTTTACCGATCTCAACAATAGAGGCAATGACTTGCGGTTTGGCACCGATTGTTAATGCCGTTGACGGTCAAAAAGAAATTGTTAAGGACGGAATAAACGGTTTTTTAATACCGCCCTATAATATTGATGAAACTTGTTATAAAATCTTATATTTGGCAGAAAATCCCGAAATTAAATCTAAAATGGAACGGGAAGCAAAAAACAGTATAGACGAAACATATGGCATAGAATACATGATAAAACAACACGAACTGTTGTATAATGCTTTAAAAAAAAGATAAAAAATATTATAATATAAAAATCATTTTATGTTATAATAGCAGTTTAGGGCTGAGGGTTGAGAGCTTAGAGTTTATTTAAGGTGCCATTGTGGGTTGCAGACCCGCAATCTATTAAAAAATAAGTCTGAAGGACATCAAAAGAAAACTATCAGCTCTCAGCTAAGAACACGAAGTGTTCGTTCTCAGCTTATCAGCTAAAAAATTTGTTTCACAATTTTTTTTAAAATAATAAGGAGAAAGCTCAAATGGAAAATTATGGGAAATTTGACAAAGTATGCCAAATTCTTGATGAAAACGGCAGAGATAAAGCTCGTTTAATCCCGATTTTGCAGGCAGTTCAGGAAGTTTATAATTATCTTCCGGAAGAAATTTTAACCTTTATCGCATCTGCATTGGATATCTCTCCTGCAAGAGTTTACGGTGTTGCAACTTTTTTTGCACATTTTACATTGAAGGCAAAAGGTAAGCACATTATTAAAGTTTGTGACGGAACCGCATGCCATGTAAAAAGATCAAGCACAATCATTGAGGCAATAAGGACAAAACTTAAACTTACGGATAAAGAAAATACTACAAAGGATATGTTATTTACATTGGAAACGGTTTCTTGTTTAGGTGCTTGCGGGCTTGCACCTGCAATGGTTATAGATAACGAAGTTTACGGGCAGGTTACACCTGAAAAAGTTACAAAACTTATTGACGATATGATTAAACAGGAGGAAAAATAATGTCTGTAGATTTAGATAAAATTTCCGGTAAAATTCAAAAAGCATTTAAGCAAATTTCCAAAAGAATAATAATTTGTGCGGGAACCGGTTGTGTTGCTAACGGTTCTTTAAAAGTTTATGATGAATTTTTAAAATTGACAAAAGAACAAAATATAGATGTTTGCATAGAATTAAATGACGAAAGCAAAGGAACACTTGTTTCCAAAAGCGGTTGTCAGGGGTTTTGTCAAATGGGGCCGTTGGTTTCCATATTAAAAGGTAATGATGATATACTTTACACTAAAGTAAAAGTTGAAGATGTAAAAGAAATAATAGAAAAAAGCATAATAAAAGATGAAGTTGTTGAAAGATTATGTTATAAAGATAAAGATAAGTTTTATAAAGGTCATGCGGAAATTCCTTTTTATGCAAAACAAAAAAGATATGTTCTTAAAAATTGCGGTTTTATAGGAGCCGAAGATATAGAAGAATATATAAGTAAAGGCGGTTATGCTTCTGCCAAAAAAGCTTGTTTGGAAATGACCGATGAACAGATTTGTAAAGAATTACTTGATTCCGGTTTAAGAGGAAGAGGCGGCGCGGGTTTCCCCACCGGGAGAAAATGGGATTTAACAAGAGTTCAACCAGGTCCTAAAAAATATGTTATTTGTAACGGTGATGAAGGTGATCCGGGTGCATTTATGGACAGAAGTGTTCTTGAAGGTAACCCTCACAGTGTTATTGAAGGTATGATAATAGCTGCAAAAGCAATAGGTGCCGATGAAGGTTATGTTTATGTCAGAACGGAATATCATTTGGCAGTTGAAAGAATGAAAAATGCCATTAAAAAAGCAGAAGAAATCGGAGTATTAGGCAAAAATCTTTTCGGTTCGGATTTCAGTTTTACGCTTCATGTTATGGAAGGAGCAGGAGCATTTGTTTGCGGTGAAGAAACTGCATTAATTGCTTCCGTTGAAGGTAAAAGAGGTATGCCTAAACCGAAACCTCCTTTTCCCGCACAACACGGATTATGGGATAAACCTACCGTAATTAATAATGTTGAAACATTATCAACGGTTCCTTTGGTAATAAGAGACGGTGCCGATTATTATAAAAAAATAGGAGTTCCTACATCTACCGGAACAAAAACATTTGCAATAACGGGTTATGTTAAAAATACGGGGCTTATAGAAGTTCCTTTCGGAACAACATTAAGGGAAATTTTATTTGATATAGCAGGCGGAGTTACCGACGATAAAGGTAATGTTTCCGAAGATGCATTTAAAGCGGTTCAAATAGGCGGACCTTCAGGTGCATGTTTAACAAGAGAACATCTTGATTTACCTCTTGATTTTGACTCGTTAAGAAAAGCGGGTGCAATGGTCGGTTCGGGCGGACTTGTTGTTATGAACCAAACAACATGTATGGTAAATACCGCAAAATTCTTCATGCAGTTTACACAAAGCGAATCTTGCGGTAAATGCGTTCTTTGCAGGGAAGGAACGAAACAAATGTTGATGATGCTTGAAGATATTACCGAAGGAAGAGCCGACGAAAATACGATTCCTTTACTTGAACAGTTGGCAAATGCCGTTAGGGTAGGTTCGTTATGTGCTTTAGGCAAAACTGCACCCAATCCGGTATTATCTACTTTAAAATATTTCAGAGACGAATATGATGCACATGTTAAAGAAAAAAGATGCCCTGCAGGAGTATGTTCAAGGTTAACTCAAATTACAATAGATCAAACAAAATGTATAGGTTGCACTGCTTGTGCAAGAAAGTGTCCCGTAGGTGCAATTAAAGGTGCATTAAAACAAAAACATTCTATAGACCAAAGTATATGTGTAAAATGCGGTGCTTGTGTTTCTACATGTAAATTTGGTGCTGTTAAGAGAGGATAATATTATGGAAAAAACATTAACTATTAACGGTAAAAAAGTTTCTTTTGATAAAGAAAAAAATCTTTTGGAAGTTATAAGAAAAGCAAATATAGAGTTACCTACATTTTGTTATCATTCCGAACT
>NZ_CACWEU010000003.1:0-2461 GCF_902760015.1 Candidatus Ruminimicrobium bovinum | reverse complement strand
GAAATAGAATTAGTTTTTTATCTTTATACATTTTTTTTAAATTAAGAGGATCTTTTAATTTAATATTTGGGTCGTAATAAGATTCGTCTGTTCCAATATAAACTGTTTTAACATTTCTTGTACTTCTTTTCATTTCGTTATACATTATATCCTTGAGATGAGAAGTACATACATATGTTGAATCTATAAAATCTGAAACTGCATTTGAATCTTTTGGAAATCCTCCATTTCTTAATGTTAAATTTTCTGCGTGTATATAATCTACAATTGGAAGATTATTGAATTTACATTTTAACCAAGGTAATATATAATAGCCATAATAACTATTGGTTACAAAAACTATATTTATACGTCTGCTTTTTATTATATATTCAATGAATGATGGCCAATCTTTCTTTTTTAGAAATGTTGTTAAATCGAAATACTCATCAACATATTCTTCAAAATCAGGTCTTAAAATATAATCACATTTTTGAGTTGTTATTATACTTATTTCATAACCACTTGATTTTAATCCTTTTATTAAATTTAAATTGAATATTTCTGCTCCACCTGAAACTGCCCAAGGAAATATAAATAAAATTCTCTTTTTTAAATCTTCAGGAACAATAGGTTTTCTATTTAAATATATTTTTCTTGGAATATCTGTAAAATCTATTTTATTATTATCATTATCATCAAAACTAATTACATCTTGCTTAAATTCTAGAATTTCAGAAACATTACTTAAATCATATGATTTACTAGGCTTTTCAGGAGAAATTCTGCGCCAATAACCATAATAATCCATTTTTAAAGGAACCAAGTTTTGATTTAGGTTTGGATTATTTAGGTTTGAAGTAAGGAATATATTTTTTCTTACAAATACTCCTGAAGAAGATATATTTTTATCTTCTATTATCATTATACTGTTATTTATTAATCTATTTTTTTACCAAATTCAACTGTATACGAATATGCAAAATCGGCTTCTTTATTAAGAAGCATAGAAAAGTAACCACATTCTAATAAAGTTTTATCTATAAGATCATTTTCCTCAAAATAAAAAATCAAATCTGTTGAAGATTCTTTTATTCCTGTTAATTTAGCATCTTGAACTGAATTATATTTACTTTTTATAAGTTTTATTTGATTGTTTTTTAAAAGTTTATTATCAAGAAAAACTTTTTTTGTATTTGTTACAATAATCCACTCCCAATATGGAAATGTTTGGTTTTGTAATGATTTTAACATTTCTAAAATAAATTCTGAATTAGATTTTTCATTACAAACAGTTACAACACTCACTAGTGGTGCTCCGTCATTTTTACTTTTGCGCTTTGTTAATTTATTAATAGATGTTGAAAAAAAATTAAAATGACGCATTTCTCTTTTACTATTTATTTGCATAATTCGCCTCCGTACAATCATACTAACTAGTAAATTATACCACGAAAATGAAAAATTATCAATTGTTTTTGCCTTTTTGTAGCTTATTAAAGGATACTCCTAAAACAAGAAAATATACAATAAACATTGAAAAACTATGTACTAATAATGAACTTGCTTCAAATAAAAATTTAGATGGCTTGTAATCGATATATAAAGTCATCAGAAGAACCGAAAAAAGTAAAGCAATAAAACTTATTTTAATACCTGTTTCAGTTACCTTTTTAATTGGTGAGTTTAATTTTTCGGTAGAAAAAACTTGAAATAGTTTCTTAATTATAAAAATATATCTTGTAATATATATCATGATTTACCTCCAAAACTATGCTTTAAATTAATAATAACATAATTAATTTGATTTTTACATGGAAATAAAAGACATAAAAAAACAACCTATTGTTTAGGTTGTTTTAATATTTATTTTGTACTCATTGCATTTAATTTTTTAGATAAAGCTGATTTTTTTCTAGCAGCTGTATTTTTAACAATAACGCCTTTTGTACAAGCTTGATCTATTTTCTTTGTTGCAAAAGAAAATGCTTTAGTTGCTTCTTTAACATCACCTTTTGAAACAGCTTCTTCAAATTTCTTAACAGCTGATTTATATCCAGACTTTATAGAATTATTTCTTGCAGTCTTTGTTTCAATTACACTTACACGTTTAATTGCAGATTTAATATTTGGCATTTTTGCACCTCCCTTAAACAGATACTAATTTTTAACAAATACTATTTTACCACGAAAAATAACATTTGACAAGAGATAATTGAAAATTTTGAAATATTTAAAAAGTAACTAAAAAATGCTTAAATCATATTATATATAAAAGGCTTTGCCTAAATAATAGAAAGGATGAGTTATATATGGAATATGATAAAAATATATGTCCAGTTGTAAAAGTAGATGGAGTAATAGAAAAAGGTAAACAATATGATGTTGATGTGACATTACCAGGAGATGATAGAAATGTAATATATGGAATAGTAAAAGATTGCTATAAGGATCCTGTAGAAGATGCTGTTGTGAAATTAAT
>NZ_CACWEU010000002.1:0-2244 GCF_902760015.1 Candidatus Ruminimicrobium bovinum | reverse complement strand
TTTCAATATGTGTTGCACCTTTAACAAGGAATAATTCTTTATCTTGTGTTCCTACTGCTTTTGAAAAAACTTGTTCTGTCATATATAGAGTATCGGCATTGGAGCCCGCAATCATTAAAAGAGGTTGGTTTATTAAATCCACATTATCCGATGCATCAAAACTCATCAAATCTACCAAACTGCTTACGGTATAACTGAATGTTGAGTTTGGATGTCTGTGTGTTTTGCCGTAATAATAATATCCGTCTCTATAAAGGTCATAAGGTAAATCCTTTGCTTTTTCTTCCGGCATATCTCTCATATCGGGTGTATATGCAATTTCTCCGCCTGCAACTTCTTTTGCTCTTGCATCACAGGCTTGTTTTAATCTTTCTTGTATAGTATTTATTTGTGAGTCCAAAAATCCGTTCTTTCTTACAATTCCCGAATTAAACATACTTAAAGTTGCAACAGCTTTAAATCTTTTTTCGGTTTGTGCGGTTTTTATTGTATATCCTCCACCTCCGCAAATTCCCAATACTCCAATATTATTTGCATCGACTCCCGGAAAGTTTGAAAGAATATCTGCCATACCGTGAATATCTTCAATTCTGTTTTGCGGTTTATCGGTATTTCTGGGCATACCTTCGCTTGCTCCCTGATAAGAAGCATCTGCAGCCATTGCAATAAAACCGTGTTCTGCAAGTTTTTGTGCATATAAACCTGCAACCTGTTCCTTTACTCCGCCGTTAGGATGAGCAACTGCAACTGCAGGATATTTTTTTGTTTTATCGTTTTTATTATAATCTGCCGGAACATAAACATTTGCCGCAATTTTTAGCCCGTTAAGTTTATAAGATATAGGTATGATATTTACTTTACCTTGTTCATTTTTTGTTATTGCTCCTTCGTAAACAAGTCCCCAAACATTGTTATTGTGAGTATTTTCTTTTTTTATTTCTTTTTCTGTTTTGTAAGTAAACAATTCCATTTTTGCTCCCTTTTTTGAATCTTTTGCGGCAAACACATTAATAATAACCGCAAACATAATTAATACTGTTAATAAAATTTTTTTCATAGAATTTTCCTTTAACCTATTTATCCAAGTTATTTTCTTTTAACCATTTTGCAAACAAATCCGCCAAAATATCGTTATTCAAATCTTGCATTAAAAAGTGTGTGTTTCCATAAATACCAATATTTGGTAATTCTACTAAAGTACAGTTTCCGCCGTTTTTGTTTATTGTCTCAGTAAACTTTCTTGCCATTTGTAAACGAACTCTCCAATTTTCATCTCCTAAATTATCGGAAACTTCTTCGGGAATATAATCACCGAAATACATAACTATAGGAATTTTTGTAAGTTTTAAGAAATCTTGTTTTGAAACCGGAATCGGTGCCGTTCCGCCTGTTTTTCCGTCAATAGCTTGTGGTAAATCATCCTCAGGAAATACAAAAGCACCCGGTTCATAAGCAGCAATACCGGCAACTTTATCGTTTGCAATAGCCGCAAACCATCCCGGAACACCGCCTGCACTATGTGTTACTAAAACAGTTTTTCCTACTTTATTTACGGTTTCAATAATTGCAGCAACATCCGATGTACCATTACTTAAATCCGGTGTCATTTGACGGAAAAATTGAGAAAGATATTCTTTATCGGTTGAAAACTGAACACCTTTATTATAGTTAGGCCATATGCCTATTCTCCAAATATCAAACCAAAACATTTCGTCTGCAACCGGTTTTAGTTTTTTTTCTGCGGAAGATCTTCCTGCAGAACCTCTTCCAGGTAAATCCATTACATATACAGGGAAACCATGTCTTAACATTAATGTTGAAAAACCGTCTCTGTTATCGGGAGTCATTTTCCAACACATTCCGGAACCGCCATAGCCGTGAATAAAAACAAGCGAAGATTTTTTTGCTTTAGCCGGAATTTGATATTCTACAAAAGCATGGTCTGCATGGTATGCTTGTCCTGTTTCATCTTGTTCCGCCCAACCTACAAATTTTGAATTATCATAAACACCGTCTCTTTGAATAATTTGTCCTCCGGCTGCAAAAGAGCCTTGCTTTTGAATTTTTAAAACTTTATCAGCAGAAAAAGAATAAGTTGCAGCAATAAACAGAAACATTACACTTAACCAAAATACAATTTTTTTCATTTTATTCTCCTTATTTTCCTTTTATAATATATTTTTCCAACAAAATTTTAAGTTGCAAATCGCAAAACTTTTTTGTCCACTTATCAGGTTCAAAATC
>NZ_CACWEU010000001.1:0-4159 GCF_902760015.1 Candidatus Ruminimicrobium bovinum | reverse complement strand
TCTTTAAAAATATTTTCTCTTTTTTCCGTGCTGGAACTATTCACTTATATTTTTTAGGCACGGGCTCCAACTGTGTTTTCCTAACAACCTAATGTAACGGAAAACACCACGAACATGGTCGCCCTAAGAATTAAAGTAAAAAATTCTTACCTAAAAAATATCTCGTTCATAGACAGTTCCTGAGGCACTGTCAAAAAGAAAAATATTTTTAAAGATTTTCAATTTTTAAAAGCATGTTTAGCTTAAAGGAGTAACAGATGGAAGTTAAAAACAACCAAAAATTTTGGCACAGTATTGAAATAAACGATGTTTTAAAAGAATTTAATACCGATGCTCATACAGGACTTAAAGAAAGTGAAATTTCGGAAAGGCAGCAAAAATACGGTAAAAATGTTTTAACACAAAAAAAAGGCGACGGACCTATAAAAAGATTTTTTTTGCAGTTTCATAACAGTCTTTTATATGTGTTGATAATTTCCGGTTTTATAACATTGTTTTTAAAACAATGGGCCGATTGCAGTGTAATATTCGGTGTAGTTTTAGTAAATGCAATAGTAGGGTTTATACAGGAAGCAAAAGCATTAAAATCGTTGGAAGCACTTGCAAAATCAATGACAACACAAGCGGTTGTTATGAGAGACGGTAAAAGAATGCATATAGATTCCTCCGAAGTTGTTCCCGGTGATATATTGTTTTTTGTTTCCGGTGATAAAGTTCCTGCAGATTTAAAATTGATATCATCAAGGGAGTTACAAATAAATGAATCCGCTCTTACGGGTGAATCTTTACCCGTGGAAAAAAATATAAATACTTTGCCGTCTTCTACGGTTTTAGCCGATAGAAAAAATATGTTGTATGCTTCAACACTTGTAACTTACGGCAGCGGTAAAGGTGTTGTTATAGCAACGGGTGATAATACCGAAGTAGGTAAAATTTCCCAACTTATATCATCTGCCGATGTTTTGGAAACGCCGTTAACGCAAAGAATGGCAAAATTCAGTATGTTCCTTATTTATTTAATTATGACAATGGCAGTAATTACTTTTACGGTAGGTATATACCATAACCAAGGTTGGGTATTGATGTTTTTGGCAGCTATCGGGCTTTCGGTTGCCGCAATTCCGGAAGGGTTGCCTGCCGCTATGACAATTACACTTGCAATAGGTGTTTCAAGAATGGCTAAAAGAAAAGCCATTATAAGAAAACTTCCGGCGGTTGAAACACTCGGCAGCACAACCGTTATATGTTCTGATAAAACAGGAACTTTAACCGAAAACCAAATGACCGTTACGGAAATGTTTACCGACGGTAAAGCAATAGATGTTACCGGAACCGGTTACAGTTTTGACGGTCAATTAAAAATTAAAGAAACAAATACGGTTATAGGAACGGATTATTCAAAATCTTTAAAATATTGTTTAATTGCAGGTTATTTATGCAACGATGCAAAAATAATAAATATTGACGGCAAAAATGATGTTCAGGGTGACCCTACCGAAGGTGCTTTAATAGTTTCCGGAGCCAAAGCAAAACTTAATGATGAAGTTGTAGAACAATTTCCGAAACTTGACACGATACCTTTTGAGTCCGAATATCAATATATGGCAACATTACACGAAAACGGCGGGACAAATATTGCTTTTGTAAAAGGTGCCGTGGAAAAAATTACAAATATGTGTTCTTATATGCTTGATAAGCAGGGTAATAAAATACTTTTTAACAAAGAAGAAATAGTAAAAGTTGCAAATAAAATGGCAACAAGGGGCTTAAGGGTTTTATGTTTTGCATATAAAGATTTGAACCAAAACCATAAACAGCTAAGACATGAAGATATACTGACAGGTTTAACTTTTACGGGACTTCAGGCAATGATAGACCCTGCAAGACCGGAAGTTATTGAAGCCGTTAAAAAATGCCACAGTGCGGGAATAAAAATAAAAATGATTACCGGCGACCATGCATTAACCGCATCTGCCATAGCAAAAGCCATAGGAATAATTAAAGGTGAAAATGCGGATTATACCGCAATAACCGGCAGCCAACTTGAACAATACGATAATGAACAATTAAAAGAAATAGCAGTTAAATATTCCGTATTTGCAAGGGTAACCCCGGAACAAAAATTAAGACTTGTAAAAGCATTACAGGTTCAAAACAATATCGTTGCAATGACCGGTGACGGTGTAAACGATGCACCTGCATTAAAACAGGCAAACATTGGTGTAGCAATGGGAATAACCGGAACCGAAGTTGCAAAAGAATCGGCGGATATGGTTTTGACCGACGATAATTTTGCTTCAATAGTTGCGGCCGTTGAAGAAGGCAGATGTGTATTTGATAATATAAGAAAATTTATTATTTGGACACTTCCCACGAATATGGCACAAGGTATTGCCATGATGACGGCTATTTTCCTTAATATGCCGGAACTTCCTATATTGCCTAAACAAATTCTTTGGATAAATATGTCAACGGCATTGTTTTTGGGAATGATGCTTTCCTTTGAACCGAAAGAAGACGGTATAATGAAAAGGGAACCCGTAAGCCCGGATATGAAAATTATGGACGGAATTTTTTGGTACCGGCTTGCAATTATAAGTGCCGTTATAGTTACAGGTGTTGTAATATTGTTTAATTATGAACTTAGTCACGGTGCTACACTTGCACAGGCAAGAGGTGTTGCGGTATCGGTATTTATAGTATGTCAAAGTATGTATTTATTAAATTGCCGTTCAATGACAAAATCAATGTTTTCGCTCGGTTTATTTTCAAACCCGTATATTTGGCTCGGTATACTTATAATGTTTGCAACACAGTTTGTGTTCTTATATGTTTCGCCTGTAAATACATTCTTCTCAACCGAAGGTATTTCGCTTGCTTCCTGGGGAAGACTTTTTATTATTGGTTTTATAATTTATACCGTTATAGGAATAAGCAAGTTTATCGGTAATATTTACCGTAAAAGAAAAGCATAGCATTTTTAATGTATAATGTCGGTAAAAAATGTAAAGTATTTTTTGATAAGTAATTAGACTTTTTGCGAAGTAAAAAATACATTAATTATAAATTTTATACATTGTAGTTTTAAGGAGGCAGTATGTTATATCATTTATCTGTATTTTTGGAAAATAATCCGGGAAAATTGGAAAAAATAACAAAAATCCTTGCAGATAACAAAATTAATTTAAGAGCAATGTCTCTTGCAAGCACGGGAGATTTCGGTGTTATGAAATTGTTGGTGGATAACCACGATAAAGCTTACGATGTTTTAAAACAAAATAAATTAGCCGTTACAAAAAGGCAAATAGTTGCCGTTGTAGTTGATAATGTTGCAGGTTCGTTTAATATTTTATTAAACAAATTAACAGCAAAAAACGTAAACATTGAAGATTGTTACGGCTTCTTATTAGGTGACGGCAAAACCGCTGCAATAGTTATGGAAACGGAAACCGAAAATATTGAAGGAATTTTAAAAGATATAGGTGTTGAAGCATTGAGCGCCGAAAAAGTTTACAAATATTGATAAAATTTGTTTATTAAACTTTGCGTACTTGTAGTTTTTTTACTTTTTCTTTTTATTTTCTTTATTTTCCTGTTCTTGTGTAAATACGTAATATTGGCGCGGTGAGAGAATATTTCTTATATTTATTTGAGCATCAATTTTTATACGTTCTATCGTAAACGTTATTTCTTGTATATCTTCCATAAGTTTTTCGAGTTCAATGGAGCTTATATTATTATTTGTTTTACAAAGTTCTTCCTTAAATAACTTTTTTCTTATGGCAAGTTCTTTTTCCATTGCCGCAATTTTAGAATCTCTTTCCAGTAAAAAAAATTCTATTTGTTTTTCCTGCAATTGAGTAAGTTCAAACGAATTTGTTTTTTTGTCCAAAACAACCACGCCGTCATCAAGTGTATCATCATCAACCCCGTATTGATGAACCCTGCCGAATAAAACTTCGGCATTTAAAAAAAACATACTAAAAACAAACAATATAAGTATATGTAATTTTTTCATTACATATTAGTATATCAAAAAAAGTTTAAAAGTTAAAATAAAAAGTATTGTTGCTTTTGGAAAAGTTAAAACACATATGCGACATTTAAGAAGTTAAAAAAAGGTGTTGCAATGCAAATAAAAAATATAACATATGGCATG